>JAXJDU010000183.1:0-4934 GCA_036301785.1 Acutalibacteraceae bacterium
ATCTCGCCTCAGGTGTGAGCGTTAGCTCACGCCTGAGCTACAATTTGCACTATTTAAAACGCAACAAGGGGACTCATAAGAGCCCCTTTGAATTTAATTATTATACAACTGTTGTAAGTTGCCAATGCTGTACAAATATAAATAACAGTGGTGCTGTCATAATAATACTGTCACATCTGTCTAATATGCCACCATGACCAGGAATCAGGTTGCCATAATCCTTTACATTACAGCTACGCTTAATAAGCGAGAATGTAAGGTCGCCGATAATAGATGCGATTGTAAGTAAAATTGAAATTACTAATACGCCCACAAAGTCAACTGTTGCTTTGCCCTTAAGCAATATGAAATGATAAACACATGCAACAGCCATTGCACCTATAACGCCGATGATTACTCCACCGATTGCACCCTCTACTGTCTTTTTAGGGCTTACATTCGGACAAAGCTTGTGCTTACCACAAGCACTGCCAACAAAGTATGCACCACCGTCTGCAATCCATGCTGTAGCTATGCATAGTACAGTCAGAAAGCATGATTTTGTTGCCTCTATCTGTGTTGACGCTACCAGTGTTGTAAAGCCGGCAGCAGATAAGCCTACACCTGTGATTAAATAAGCAATATCGTTAAATGTATATTTCTGATTTTTAACTATAAGAATTGTAAACAGATAAAAAGCAAATATATACACCAGCCATGGCCACAGATTAGTTACGGAAAGCATTGGTAACAATGCTGCAAACAGCATACAAGGTACTGAAATTGCATAGTCCTTGTTCAGCTTTTTTGCATTAAGAAGCTCTAACGAGCAGATTAACGAAGCTACTGCACATATTATGTTAAGGCATAGTGGAAAGTAGCTGTGAAAAATAAGTGCTAAAATTATTGGTGGAATACCCACTACAGCAGACATTATTCTTGTTTTCATTAAATAATACCTAACCTTTCACCTATATTAAACACCACCGAAACGACGGTTTCTTTTTGCGTACTCTATAAGTGCCTCATCTAACATTTTCTCTGAAAAATCAGGCCATAGTACATCCATTATAACATACTCTGTATATGCTGACTGCCAAAGTAAGAAGTTAGAAATTCTATATTCACCACTTGGCCTTATCACAAGGTCTGGGTCAGGCTGGCCTGCTGTGTAAAGATTGTTGCTGATAACATCTGTTGTTATGTCATCTACACTAAGGCTACCCTCTTTTACCTGTGAAGCAATATTTTTTACAGCCTGTAAAATTTCATCACGGCTACCGTAATTCATAGCAATATTCAGCACCATACCTGTACGGTTTGCAGACATTCTTTCGTTTTCGTCTATAAGCTTTTGCAGCTCAGGAGAAAACGCAGATTTATCTCCGATAAATTTTACAACTATATCTTCATCCTTAAAATCACTGATAGCCTCCTCTAGGTACGATTTAAACAGCTTCATAAGAGCGTTTACCTCGTCGGCAGGTCGCTTCCAGTTTTCTGTTGAAAAAGCATATACTGTAAGATATTTTATACCGATATTGCTGCAATATTTTGTTATTGTTCTGAAATTTTTAGCTCCGGCAGTATGTCCGGCACTGCGAGGAAGATTTCTCTGCTTTGCCCATCTGCCGTTTCCGTCCATTATAATGCCAATATGCTCGGGCAGTTGAATATCACTAAGAGTTATAGATTTTTCTTCTTTATCCTTTTTATTTTTAAAAAACGAAAGCATATTTAACCACCCTATTATTTAAAATTGAATATTTACCCTGAATTATCAGATTGACATAATCTCTTTCTGCTTCTTCTCTGTAAGAGCGTCAATTTCTTTTACAAACTTATCTGTAAGCTCCTGAGTCTTTTTCTCTGCCTGCTTCTGGTCGTCCTCAGTAATTTCACCGTCTTTTTTCATCTTCTTGAATTTATCAACAGTATCTCTTCTTACATTTCTAACGCCTACTTTAGTTTCTTCTGCAAGCTCTTTTATCTCTTTAACGATGTCTTTTCTTCTCTCCTCTGTCAGTGGTGGGAATACCATTCTAAGAGCCTTACCATCGTTCTGTGGGTTAATACCGATGTCTGACATCTGGATTGCACGCTCAATCTGTGTAAGAACTGAAGCATCCCATGGCTGAACCATAAGTGTTCTTGCCTCTGTTACAGATACAGCAGCAAGCTGATTAACAGGAGTTGGTGCTCCATAATAATCAACAACTACCTTATCAAGCACAGCTGGGTTAGCTCTGCCTGCTCTTATTGCTGCAAACTCATCGTTAAGATGGTCTATTCTTCTATTCATACGCTCTTCTGCTTTTTTTAGTACTGTTTTCATAATGTTAATCTCCCCTCAATTATTTTACGATTGTTCCTACCTTTTCGCCACATACAGCAGAAACAATATTCTCAGGATTTTCGATGCTGAATACAAGTATAGGAATGTTATTGTCAAAGCACAGTGTAGCTGCTGTTGTGTCCATAACATTTAAGCCCTTGTTAAGAATATCAAGATATGCAACTTCATCGAACTTAACAGCGTTTTCGTTAACCTTAGGGTCACTGTCGTATACGCCGTCTACCATAGTAGCCTTTAAGATAACATCTGCATCAATCTCTGCTGCACGAAGTGCTGCTGCTGTGTCTGTAGAGAAGAATGGGTTACCTGTACCACAACCAAATACTACTACTCTACCCTTTTCAAGGTGTCTTACTGCTCTGTTTCTGATATATGGCTCTGCAACCTGCTGCATGCTTATACCAGTCTGAACTCTTACATCTACATCCAGCTGCTCCAGTGCGTCTGCAACACCTAAAGCATTGATAACTGTAGCAAGCATACCCATATGGTCTGCTCTTGTTCTGTCCATTTTACCACTTGAACGGCCTCTCCAGAAGTTACCACCGCCTACAACGATAGCTACCTCTACGCCCATATCTACAAGCTTCTTTATTGGCTCACAGAAAGAAAGCACTGTATCAAAGTTAATTCCGTGCTTATCGTTACCAGCTAAAGCCTCACCACTTAATTTCAAAAGTATTCTTTTATATTTTGGTTCCATAATAAAAGTCCTTTCTCAGTTAATTATTCTTTTTTATATAGTTATTGCAGTGTAATAAATTACCTTAATTAATAATACTATATCCTGCAAATAAAGTAAAGTAATTGTTAAAGATTTAACTGTAAATTAATAATTTTTTTGTTGCTATATACAGATTAACCAAACAATTTTCTATATTTTTTACTGACCTTACTATTTTAAAAATATAGCTTGCATTTAAGAAAGCCTGTAAATATAATATACTTAAATTGAAATTCTGAGGTGTTTGAATTATGCTTGATGATATACTTGAGTTAGTGCTTGAGCTTTTTGGTGGAATATTTATAGATATGCTTATTGATCTTATTCCTGAGGATAAAATGACTAGGAAGAAAGCAAAGGCAATTGAGGTTACTGTTGCTATTTTGTCCTGTGTAATATTACTTATATGTATTATAGGCATTGGTATGCTGGCTGAATCAAAGTGTGCAAGCATGATGGGCTGGCTCTTTACAGGAATATCAGTAGCATATATTATTTTTTGTATTATATTATATTTTGTTTCTCATGCGAAAAAAGGTCAGAAATAAGCGTTAAAAAACAAATCCCTGCGATACTGTGATTGTAGCAGTATTGCAGGGATTTTATTCTGTAATTTAAAATCAAATTTATTTAAAATCAGTCATTTTCGTCTATATATTCAGTGTTATTATTAACAAGTGATTTTTTTATCATTCTGCCATTTACAAACACATAGCCCTCTGAATCATCACTGATATCTGGCTTAATTGGATTACCCTCGTCATCTGTTGGCACTGGTACTGGCATTGTAGGGAAGCTTTTTACCTCCTCCTTTGGCTCAAGCTTGAAAAGCTTTTCCATTTTTGGGTAAAGCCTGTAAACTGCACAATACGAAATACCTGTTGGTAATATAAGCAACGCAGAAACTATTAAAACAATAACACCAGCTATGGGGTTACCAGTGTATAAAGAGAGTGACACACACGCAGACAACAAAACAAAGGTTGTTACTGCAACATAAACATTCATAAGTATCTCACCGAATGCCATTAAAGCAGCATTTTTAAAGTAATGCTTCAGCTTTAATTCCAGTGTTACTGTAAGTATTGGCAGTGAAAACGACATAAACAGCAAAAATAATGAAATCAATATTGCAATAAATGCCGGCACCAGAAAAATCAAGCTTTTTGATGCAAAGCTTATATATAACGATATACTGTAATACGAAATAATTACAGCCAGATATATAAGCACACCATATAACGCAAAATATTTTACATTGTTTTTGATACCCTTTTTAAAGGCTTTAAGTGGATTTATTGCTTCTTTTCCACCTTTTACAACATCCTTGGTAATCTGTGTAACACCTGAATAAAATGGATAAATCAGGATTATAACCAGTGCAAGAAACCACACATTAGTAGCCTGATCAAGTGCCTTTGCCAACAGATATACTAACGCTGAAGCAATAACAAGAGGTATAGAAAACAAAACATTGCCTACAAGCATTGACTTGAAATTTTTAAAATACAGCTTAAAAAAACCGGGTCTTTCTTTTTTTGTACTCATAACAATTTATTATCCTTATTATTATTTATGAAAAGTTGAATATTCCTGCAAACAGAAAGTTTAAAACAGCGTCTGCCATTGCACTTGCTGATAACGCAATCAGAATAAAGCTGTTGTTAACTATATATTTATAAAAGGTGTTTTCCTGATTATAGGCTGCACCACGCACCATTGCAAAAAGATTGTTTGCAAACTCCATTGCAAGTCTTCCCTGAAAAACAAGTGCGATTGTTGATATAATACAGCCCTCTTTCCTTCGCAATACGGCGGCACATTGCTTCCGCAGAACAGCGGTAACGGTTGGGTTCTTTGCCCAATGCCTTGTAC
>JAXJDU010000184.1:0-5155 GCA_036301785.1 Acutalibacteraceae bacterium
GCTTTGCCCTTGACCCAAAAGCCTTTAAAAAGGCTTTACCCAAACTTTAAGTTTTGGTTTGTGCGTAACTCGTCTCTAAATTCCAATTTATCTCAACACCCCAAACAGGGCAGAAGTAACTTCTGCCCTGCTTTCGGAAAAAGTCACTATTCTACATTATACAACATACTGTGACTAAAATCTATTATTATTTTAAAACAAATTATTAATTCTTATTAATTAAATTAATTAACATCTGTGAAATCAGCATCGTATACATTGCCGTCATCACTGCCTGCTGGGTTACCACCCATATTACCCATATCAGGAGCACCCTGAGCAGCCTGTGGGTTAGCCTGCTGATATAGCTTTGCAGAAATTTCGTATACTGTCTTCTGAAGATCCTCTGAAGCCATCTTGATAGCGTCTACAGCGTTCTGCTCGATAGCTGTCTTTGTAGCACTTACCTTTGACTGGATAGCGTTCTTATCAGCATCGCTTAGCTTGTCACCACTCTCGTTTACAAGCTTTTCAGCCTGATAGCATAGGTTTTCAGCCTCGTTCTTTGTGTCTACCTCTTCACGACGCTTCTTATCCTCAGCAGCGTACTGCTCAGCATCTCTTACAGCCTTTTCGATATCTTCCTTAGACATATTTGTGTTAGAAGAAATTGTAATCTTCTGCTCTTTACCTGTGCCAAGGTCTTTAGCAGATACATTTACAATACCGTTAGCGTCAATATCAAATGTTACCTCAATCTGTGGTACACCTCTCATAGCAGGAGCAATACCTGTAAGAGCAAACAGACCAAGCTGCTTGTTGTCACGGGCAAATTCACGCTCACCCTGAAGAACATTGATTTCAACCTGTGTCTGGTTATCAGCAGCAGTTGAGAAAATCTGGCTCTTCTTTGTTGGGATAGTTGTGTTACGGTCGATAACCTTTGTCATAACGCCACCCATTGTTTCAACACCAAGTGATAGTGGAGTAACATCCAGCAGCAGCAAGCCGTCAACCTCACCACCAAGTACACCACCCTGAATAGCAGCACCCATTGCTACACATTCGTCTGGGTTAATACCCTTAAATGGCTCTTTACCGATAAAGCTCTTTACAGCCTCCTGTACAGCAGGGATTCTTGAAGAACCACCAACCATAAGAACCTTATTAATCTCGCCGATTGACAGACCACTGTCGCTTAAAGCTCTTCTTACAGGAGCCATTGTGTTTTCTACAAGGTCAGCTGTAAGCTCGTTAAACTTTGCTCTTGTCAGAGTAAGGTCAAGGTGCTTAGGGCCTGTTGCGTCTGCTGTGATATATGGCAGGTTAATAGCTGTTGAAGTAACGCCAGAAAGCTCAATCTTAGCCTTTTCAGCAGCTTCCTTCAGTCTTTGCATAGCCATGTTGTCGTTTGTAAGGTCTACACCTGTTTCTGTTTTGAATGTAGAAACCATCCAGTTGATAATTCTCTGGTCGAAGTCGTCACCACCAAGACGGTTGTTACCAGCTGTTGCAAGAACCTCCTGTACACCGTCACCCATCTCAATAATAGATACGTCGAATGTACCACCACCAAGGTCGTAAACCATTACCTTCTGGTCTGTTTCTTTATCAATACCGTATGACAGAGCAGCAGCTGTAGGCTCGTTGATGATTCTCTTTACATCAAGACCAGCAATTTTACCAGCGTCCTTTGTAGCCTGACGCTGTGCGTCTGTAAAGTAAGCAGGTACTGTAATAACAGCCTGTGTTACTGTTTCGCCAAGGTAAGCCTCAGCGTCTGCCTTAAGCTTAGCAAGTACCATAGCAGAAATCTCCTGTGGAGAATATGCCTTGCCGTCGATGTTTACTTTATAATCTGTACCCATTTCTCTTTTAATAGAAGCGATTGTTCTGTCTGGATTAGTTACAGCCTGTCTTTTAGCAACCTGACCAACCATTCTCTCGCCTGTTTTTGAGAAAGCAACTACTGAAGGAGTTGTTCTTGCACCCTCTGCATTTGCGATAACTACAGGCTCGCCACCCTCGATAACTGCTACACATGAGTTTGTTGTACCTAAATCAATACCAATTGTCTTTGCCATAATAAAATTCCTCCGATTATATTATATATTATTAATAAGTAGTTTTTATATTTATTATTCTTTATTTATCAACACTGTTTAGTCGCATTAGTCGCAGTTTGCAACCTGTACCATAGCGTGTCTTATAATTTTGTCACCTGTTTTATAGCCCTTCTGGAAAACCTGAGCGATTGTATTCTCGCCTAAAGAGTCATCTGATACCTTCATAACAGCGTTATGAAGCTCAGGGTTAAACTCGTCGCCTGTTTCACCAAAGGTTTCTACACCTAGCTTTTCAAGAGTAGACTTAAACTGATTGTAAATAAGCTCTATACCCTTTTTATACTCATCAGGTGCATTCTCAAGTGACTTTAACGCCATATCCAGACTATCACCTACAGGTAAAAGCTCTGTAATTGCTTTTGCTGTAGCGTCTGCATAGATGTTAGCCTTGTCTGCTGTTGTTCTTCTGCGATAATTTTCATACTCAGCAGCCAGACGCAGATAAGCATCGTTTTTAGCTTTAAGCTCCTTTTCAAGCTTGCTCTCGGCTGTTTCCTCCACTACCTCTGCAACCTCTTCAGTTGTTTCTTCTACAACCTCTTCAGTTACTGTTTCTTTTTCTTTTGATTTCTTACTCAAAATGTATCACCATTCCTTTATATCATTAACACTGTTAAGTGTATCAAAAGCTTATTAAATTTATTCTAAAAGCTCTGTTATAAGCTTGCCACACATCTGAGAAATATAGTCAGTATATGCTATAGTCTTTGTATAGTTCATTCTTATAGGGCCTATCACAGCAAGTGCACCTGCCTCGGTATTCTGCACTGCATAGCGAGAAACTATAATGCCGGCTGAATATACATCTGGTATTTCTGACTCTGTGCCTATATAGGTTAAAATCCTGCCGTGCTTTTTCAGCAGCAGCTCCTCCTGTGCAGGCTTATCCTGCAAAAACCTATATATACTTCGCAACTGTTCAACTGTAAATTCACCTGTTTGCAAAAGATTTGACAAACCATAATTCACAATATTGATAACAGAAGCCTCTTTTGCTGCGTCCATTATTGCAAGCAATGCCTGTGGCATAAAGATAAGCACATCGCCAAGTGCAACAGCAACGGTCTGAACAAACGCTGGTGTAATCATACTAAGCCTTACACCATTAAGCATTTCGTTTAACGCTCTTTCAAATATTTTTAAAACCTCATCTGTTATGTTATAGTCACATCTGAACAGTTTGTTTTTAACCATACCCTTAGAGGTTATCATAACCATCATTGTTGTGTGCTTGCTTATCTGTACAATTCTGATTCTTTCAATGGTGGTATCGTCAGTTGGTGGTGTGGTGCTTACTGCAACATAGCCGGTTAACTGAGATAATATTTCTGCACCCTTGTTAAGAATATGCTCGGGGTCATCTGCAACAGCTGTAAGCACATCATCTATCGCTCGGCGTTCACGAGTGCTAAGCTGTACAGGCTCTACCAGATGATCAAGATAATATCTGTAACCAAGCTGTGTAGGTATTCTGCCAGCTGATGTATGTGGCTGAATAAGATAGCCCATTTCTGACAAGCTTGCCATTTCATTACGAACAGTAGCAGATGAAACCGAAAAATCTAAGAAATCAAGCAAAAGCTTTGAGCCCATAGGCTCACCTGTTTCGATATACTGCTTAACTATAGCATTCAGAATTTTGCCCTTTCTTACAGGTAGCTCCATATTTACCACCTCGTGTTCGTAGGTTTTTATTTATTAGCACTCTCGTACTGTGAGTGCTAATGTAATTATAATGTACCACCAATTACCTGTTTTGTCAATAATATGTTTGTAAACTAATTGTTAATGTGGGTTACATCAGGCGTGGCTACACTAAAAATCAGTCATATTCCGTTCACAAAAAATTTACATTTATCAAAATTTATATACTATTATTTTTTTATTCACCATTTAAGCGAACAATAAGCACCATAATCGCACAAAACAACAACCCTCAAAACTATTTTGTATAAACGCTACCTGAAAACCGATTTGACATTTATGAAAAATTTTATCTCGATTTTACAAACAAAAATAAATATGTTAAAAAGAATACATCATAAACATTCGCTAACAGGAGGGACAATAAAATGAAGGACTTATACGAGGTTATGAATCAGCTTTTAAAATTTGAGGACGAGCTTAATGCCTTTAATACTATAAGCACCGCACTATACAACGGTTGTTGCAATAATTGCGAAAACACTCAGCTAAAATCCATGCTTTGCTTAACAGTAAAATACATAGATACTCTGTCAATAGACCTGCGACACAGCATAAACAACTTAGACGAATTTATTGCACATAATCCAGCTTGTAAAATCAATCCCACCATCACTTAATACTGCTCTTCACTTATCAGCACAAAAATAAAAGGTGGCACATCACATAATGTAACCACCTATTTTCTGGGATATTCATTTTTTATATCGCTTGCACCTGTAATATAGTCAAGCGAAACATTATAAAACTTAGCAAGCACAAGCAGGCTGTCTACAGGTATGCGTGTTTTTCCACTTTCGTAATCGGCATAGGTACGCTGGCCAATGTGCAGAATATCTGCAATTTTCTGTTGTGTTAAAGAGTGGTCTTCTCTTATCTGCCTTATTCTTTCGTTATATCTCATATTACCACCTCTACAACCATTATAGAAAATTGCAATTATTATATTGACTTTTAGAGTTATAAACGCTAAAATATCCTTAGAGTTAAAAACTCTAAGTGTGCAATTTACCTAAAAGCACAACAAGAATTATAGCTTTTAAAAGCTTAGATCTATTTAAACACAGTATTGCCTGCAGACAGCTGTTTAAATAAACTTGTAAAAAGCTATTTTTAAATCTTATTTTCAGTATCAGGGGGTGTATCAGGGATATTCATTTTTATTGTAGGTTAGTAAAAATATAAAATTTAATTTTGGAGGAAAAATTATGGAAAACGAAAATAAAAACTCAGGTAAACAAATTCAAGAAATCAGTTCTGGTCTTACAACCATCTGTATTGTACTTTTTATTATTCTCGGCATAATATTACTTATAACATCCGGCTTACTTAGTTGTATTATAACC
>JAXJDU010000185.1:0-2577 GCA_036301785.1 Acutalibacteraceae bacterium
ACAGCGTCAAGGTATCGGCTACGCCTCGCCTTACGGCGACCTTGACACCGTTAGATGTCCGTGCTTGTTGGAAATTAAGCCGGCTTAGAAAAGCCGGGCTTTATTCTAAAAAGTGTTCAATTTGTTATTGCAATTTAATAATTTTTTATTTTCCGTATTTTTCTTCAAATTCACGCACTGTACTGCGTATTGAATAATCTAAGCGAGAATCGCAGAAATTTTTTATTTCATCTGGGATATGCCTGTAAAAAGCCTCTGCTATGCCACCTGCTATGCAGGCGATAGTGTCAGCGTCACCACCTAATGACACAGCATTGCGTATGGCACTTTCGTAGTCGGTTGATTCTAAAAATGCTATTATTGCAGGTGGCACGCTGTAAGAGGTTCTGCTGTCAAAGCTGTAATTTTGTTTCAGCTGTTTAAGTGGCGTTGTCAGCTCAAGCCTGAAAAGCTTGCCTGCAAAGGCTCGTATTTCTTCTTTGCTTGCACCATTTCGTGCCATAAATACAGTACCAGCTACTGCCTTAGCACCTGTAATGGCTTCTTTATTCTTATGTGTGTATAAACAGCTTGCCTTTGCTTGTAGCATTACCTGTTCAAGTGTATTATACGCATAGCCTATTGGTACTACACGCATAGCAGCACCGTTGCCATAGCTATGTATTACCTTTATTTCACTGCTTTTTGCCCACTGTGAAAACATCATACCAAAGCCGGCGTTTGGGAACAGAGAATAATATCGTTTGTATTGTACAGCGTATTCCAAAGCTCGTTTTTTAAGCTCAAAGCGTGTTATGTCAGCTGGATTATTAAGTATAGCCTTACATACAGCTGTTGTAAGTAAACTGTCATCTGTAAATGTGCTTTCAGAATGGAAATTAAAGTTATAATTTTTAGTAGTGTGAAGCTCATAATAAGAGCCTATTACATCGCCATATATTGCACCAAACATAAATATCACCTCATATTAAAAATTATACGGCAGATTTATTTATAAATCAATGCAAAAAAATTCTTGACATATATATCGCAGTGTGATATATTAAATATACCGAAGTGCGATGTATCTAAGTGAGATATATCAAGGTGAGATGTATCGCAGTAATAGTAAACGCTATGAGTTTACTATAAAATATAGTGAGGTGAATAGAATGGATGCTCATATTAAAAAGGTATATGTTCCTATGACAGAAACCAGCTTTTATATTTTGCTTTGCCTGCGTAAAGAAATGCATGGCTACAGTATTGTTCAAAGGGTGCTGGAGCTGACAGACGGAGAAATTCGTTTAAGCCCTGGTACAATGTACGGTAGCTTGTCTAAAATGGAAAAGGACGGCCTGATACGCTTTGTGCGTGAGGAAGAGAAACGCAAAATATATACAATTACAGATTTAGGGCAACAGGTGCTACAGCTTGAAATGGCACGAATTGAACGCTTATACAGAAATTTAAAAGAGGTGCAGTAAAATGGGTAAAATAAAGAGAAGATTAGCGTTTTTTGCAATACCAGAATATAAAAAGGAAGAAGAATGGCTCAGAGAGAAGCATAGGGCAGGTTTAAAGCTTATAAAGGCAACTATACCTTGCTTTTATACATTTGAGGAATGTGAGGCTGAGGATGTAGTTTATCAGCTTGATTATAACGAAGAGGGTATGAAGAATAAAGCCGAGTATGTAAAGATGTACGAGGATTGTGGATGGGAGTATATTACTGATATGGCTGGATATAGCTATTTCAGAAAGTCAGTGTCAGAAATGGATGGAGATGAAGAAATCTTCAGCGATGATGAGTCAAAAATTGATATGATAGAGCGTGTTTTTAAAGGTAGAATGGTACCGTTGTTTGTGATATTTTTTGCAATAATCATTCCACAGATGATAATGCAGTTTTCGATGGGAGAGCCAGAAAATTTGGTGCTTTTTGGTGTCTTTGTTCTTATGTTTGCTTTATATTTAACAGTATTTATAAAGTTTGGTATTTGCTATGCGAAGCTTAAAAAGAATATAAAAAAATAACTTGTATTGCGAGGGTGAAATATGTTTCAATCTGAACAATTTATTATAAGACCATACACAATGGCAGACGCTACAGCAGTGTGGAATACACTTAATAATTACCAGATTTACCTTACAACCTATGGCATACCTTACCCATGTGATATTAAGTATGCTAAAAAATGGATACGAAATGTAAAAATGGGTGCTTTAAATAAAAGCTGGTATGAATACGCAATAATCAATAAGAAAAACGGTGCGTATATGGGTAATGTTGGACTTATAAATATTGATAAGGCAAGCCGTAGATGTGATATAACCTATTTTATAGACCCGTTATATCAAAATCACGGTATTGCCACACAGGCTGGTGCTATAATGATTAAGCACGCCTTTGAAGAGCTTGGAATGGTAAGAGTAGGTGGAATGTGTATGGAGAGCAATCCGGCGTCTGCAAGAGTTATGGAAAAGCTTAAAATGACATACGAGGGTACACTGAGAAATTACTTTTTCAAAGAAAATACCTATATTAACGCACGAAATTATTCTATTCTGCTAGAGGAATATACAAGGCTTAAAGGT
>JAXJDU010000186.1:0-3482 GCA_036301785.1 Acutalibacteraceae bacterium
ACCACCGTGTGGGTGATCGTTAGGGTTCATTACAGAACCTCTTACTGTTGGTCTCCAACCCATGTTACGCTTACGACCAGCCTTACCGATCTTAACGTTCTCATGGTCTGTGTTACTTACCTGGCCGATTGTAGCCATACAGCTAGCTGGTACATTTCTTAGCTCGCCTGATGGAAGTCTTAGAAGAGCCATACCGTTCTCCTTAGCCATTAGCTGAGCCATGTTACCTGCAGCTCTTGCAAGCTGAGCACCCTTACCTGGGTAAAGCTCTACATTGTGGATAAATGTACCTGTTGGAATATTTGCAAGTGGAAGTGCGTTACCTGGCTTGATATCAGCTGTCTCACCTGCAACAACCTTATCGCCAACCTTTAAGCCGTTAGGTGCTACAATGTAGCTCTTAACGCCATCTTCATACTCTACAAGAGCGATGAATGCTGAACGGTTTGGATCGTACTCAAGTGATTTAACTGTAGCTGGTACGTCGAACTTCTGTCTCTTAAAATCGATAATACGATACTTTCTTCTGTTACCGCCGCCTCTGTGACGAACAGTAATTCTACCATAGCTGTTACGGCCTGCCTTCTTGTTAAGTGGAGCAAGCAAGCTCTTCTCTGGTGCTACCTTTGAAAGAACTGAGTAGTCTGTAACAGACATATTACGCCTAGCATTTGTGGTAGGTTTATATACTTTAATAGCCATTGTCTTTCACTCTCCTCATGATGGCTTTGCGGGAAAATGGCATTCCCATACATTCTGCCTGTTTAAATCTTTAAATTTTTACAGGCTTACATCATGCCTTCAAAAAATTCAATTGGTTTGCTGTCTGCAGTTAGTGTTACATAAGCCTTTTTCCAGCTCTTTGTGTAACCCTGATATCTGCCCTGACGGCGAAGCTTGCCACGCATGCTAACTGTGTTAACCTTAGCAACCTTTACCTTGAACAGCTCTTCAACTGCCTTAGCAATCTCTATTTTGTTTGCAGCCTTAGCTACCTCAAAAGTGTACTTCTTATCAGCAATACCCATCATACTTTTCTCAGTAACGATTGGTCTGATTACGATATCGTGTGCTAGCATTATGCGTACACCTCCTGAATTTTCTCAACTGCTTCCTTAGCGATGATCAGCTTGTCTGCGTTTAGCATATCATAAACATTTAGCTCGTTTACCTGTGCTGTCTTTACGCCAGGAATGTTTCTTGCAGAGTTGATAACCTTCTTATCAACTGTTGGTAGAACGATTAGAGCCTTCTTCTCACTGCCTACTGCCTTTAGCATAGCTGCCATTGTCTTTGTGCTGAACTTATCTGTAGCGATGTTGTCAATAACAATGATGTCGCTGCTTGCAGCCTTTGCTGAGAAAGCTGACTTCATAGCAAGTCTTCTAACCTTCTTATTTACTGTATAGCTGTAATCTCTTGGCTTTGGAGCGAATACGATACCACCGTGTGTCCACTGTGGAGCTCTTGTTGAACCCTGTCTAGCGTGACCTGTACCCTTCTGTCTCCATGGCTTTCTACCACCACCAGAAACCTCAGCTCTTGTTAATGCTGACTGTGTGCCCTGACGCTGATTTGCAAGGTAGTTAACTACCATGTGGTGCATAACTGCAGCGTTTGGCTCAATTCCGAATATTGCATCTGAAAGCTCAATTGTTGAAACTTCCTTACCTGCCATATCTAGTACTGCTATATTAGGCATTTAAACTCCTCCTTTCTTACGCCTTTACGGTGTCACGAATTACTACGATGCCACCGTTAGGACCTGGAACAGCGCCCTTAATAGCGATCAGGTTGTTTTCTACATCAACCTTTACTACTGCTAGGTTCTGTACTGTAACTTTTTCTGCGCCTAGGTGACCTGCCATTTTCTTACCCTTCCATACTCTTGAAGGACTTGAACAAGCACCCATAGAACCACCGTGTCTAGCTACTGGACCAGAACCGTGTGTTTCCTTTAGTCTGCTGAAGTTCCAACGCTTAATAACGCCAGCGTAGCCCTTACCTTTGCTTGTGCCAGTAACGTCTACTTTATCTCCAGCTGCAAATACATCTGCCTTAATAACATCGCATACATTGTAAGCGTCTACATCCTCACAACGGAACTCACGAAGTGTTCTCTTTGGAGCAACACCAGCCTTGTCGAAGTGACCCTTCATTGGCTTGTTTACCTTGTGAGCCTTCAGATCGCCATAACCGATCTGAACTGATGCGTATCCGTCGTTTTCAACAGTCTTCTTCTGAGAAACAACACATGGGCCTGCTTCTACAACTGTTACAGGTACAACGTTACCTTTTTCGTCGAAAATCTGTGTCATACCGATTTTCTTACCAATCAGTGCTTTCTGCATTTATAATGCCTCCTATAAGGTTATTGGTTGGCTTTTGCCAACTTGACCCCAACTGTCCGGTTGGTTGGAACTAAGATTAAAGCTTAATCTCGATTTCAACACCAGCAGGGAGTTCTAAGCTCATTAAAGCCTCGACCGTCTTATTTGATGGTCTTAGGATGTCGATTAGTCTCTTATGAGTTCTAATCTCAAACTGCTCACGGCTGTCCTTGTACTTATGAACAGCTCTCAGGATTGTTACAACCTGCTTCTCTGTAGGTAGTGGAACAGGACCTGATACTCTGGCACCTGTCTTCTTAGCAGTAGCAACTATTCTTTCTGCTGACTGATCTACTAACTGATGGTCGTAACCCTTTAGTCTGATTCTGATTTTTTCCTTGACTGCCACAATCATCGCCTCCTTAAATATTGTTAGTTGGCGGGCAACCCTTTTCTAAGAACTTTACACCCTGCCGGGTGTTTCATCCCTTCCTATTTAAAAACCGGATAGACATAAGTCGACCCGGGAATAGACGAAAAGCGTCCAAGCCATATTTTTGCACACAGCAACCCTAAGTGTACTAAAAATAGTAGCTTGTAATAAACATATTCTCTGTCGCCCGGTTTAAAATCGGACATACTCCACGGAAAAACCGACATCTTTCAGTCGCAACCTCCCGCTTCATCGCATATCTGTCGCAGTCACGCAGGTATTATTATATCATAAGAGGTCTGTTTTTGCAAGCTTTTAGGGTATTTGTTATATATTATCTTCGTAGAAGTTACCACAGTTTTTATTGTACTTTTTGTTTACTTTGCACAATCAAATTACTGTGTATAGACAGCAGACAAAACTACTGAGCCTACCATTAATACTACCATTACAATGGCAACTATTCTTACGATAAGCTTTGTTTTTTTATAATTCATATTTTACACCAGCCTTTTTCTGTTTATTCATTAATTCTATTATAATATGAAAGCCTTTTAAATTCAACTGATATATTGTACCAAAGCATAGGTTTTATTTGTTAAAGTTTTGTAGGGCGTATTATCAGATTGTAGTTTATCGGGGAGTTAAAAAATCGCACAAATCAAAACTTAAAAGTTTTGATTAAACTTTTTCAAAAGTTTATGGGTCGAGGGCAAAGC
>JAXJDU010000187.1:0-10825 GCA_036301785.1 Acutalibacteraceae bacterium
ATTAAAATAAAGAGAGCAGAATACTTAAATGACTTAACAGAGAAAATTCGTACCGATGATGATATAAGCGAGATTGTTTATGTTTTAGATTATGACCAAATGTGGTATAACGATTCATTCCATAAAAGTGGTGAATTTGAACGCAAAATGGATAAAACCTTGTCATATTTTTCGTATATATGTTATTTGTTTGAAAATAATTTAATTGAAAAAAGTGAATTTAATTTCTTTAAATATGAAATAGATAGAATACTTATGAATCGTAGTACTATTAATTATTTCTATAATTTGTATCATTTTTCGAGAAAATGTTGTACTCCTATGACATTCAAATTTCTTTTTGAATATGGAGAAAAAGAAAAGGTATATGATGAGGAGTTTTATAATACTAGAAGCAAAATATATCCCCATTATCTAAACTTCTAAAAGATATATATTAAATAATAGTGTATATATCAAACTGTGTGCTGATTGTGATATTATAGATTTTATAATTTTTTGTGTTCGAAAAAGTTAATTTAGATTTAGATATCTATATGTTTGTTGTGATAAAAGTTATTTTTGTTAGCAGTTAGGTGATATAAAAATAAAAGCAAGAACTCTGCACTATATTGTACAGTTGTTCTTGCTTTTTGTTTACTTTAGGATTTTAAATCAAAATTAAGTAAGCGTCAATTCAAGCACGCATAAAAGCCTCAGCACATTACTTCTGCTGAGGCTTTTTCGACTTACAATATTCAGGTATCTGCTCTGACCAAGGAAGATAGGTGCTTACATCCTTACCATACTGTATTTGTGTAAATACATATGTCAGATATTTTTCTGGTATCAGGTCATGAGCTATAGCTGTCTGAATAATGCTATATATAATTGTTGATGAGGTCGCTCCGTTAACAGTGTTGGAAAATAACCAGTTTTTTCTGCCTATAACAAAAGGCTTCACGCTTTGCTCTGCGAGATTGTTGCTTAGCTGAATTCGTGCGTCCAGAAGAAAGCTACAAAGCGCTTCTTTCTGATTTATGGCATAGGTGATTGACTTGCCCACACAGCTTTGTGGCAAGGTTTTATCCTTTACAGAGTTTATCCAATTATAGAATTCATCAATTACTGATTTAGATTTGGTTTGTCTTAATACATATCTTTCTTCAAGAGATATTCCTTGCTTATCTGCATCATGCTCTAAAGCAAATAGCTTACACAGATATTTTTCTCCTGTTTTTGCTATCTCATTGTCAGGACTTACGGTTAATGCTTCGTGAAACTTTCTTTTAGCATGAACTAAACAGCCACATAGTGTGACGTTTTCTAATTTCTTATATCCTACATATCCATCACAATGCAGGTATGTTCCAGACCAATCCCTAAGGAATTTCTCAGGATATACGCTACCTCTACCTTGAGTATACTCATACAATACTACAGGATGTGTGTTATAGGTTGAAGACCTGTATACCCATACATAGGATTTACTGGTTGCAGTCTTACCTGGTTCATTTAGAACCTCAAGAACAGTCTCATCTGCATGCAATAATGTTTCATTTAGTAGACTAGACTTTAGCTCGTTGTAAAGTGGCTTCAACAGTGCTGCACCCTTTATTATCCAGTTAGAAAGATTCTGTCTTGATAGCTCAAAGCCTAATCTTTTGAACTCCTGCTCTTGTCTGTATAGTGGTACTGCAAGATTATACTTCTGATTCATTATATACGCTAGTGATTGTGGTGAAACAATTGATTTTGGAATAAGTGCTTTAGGATGTTCAGCTTGCTTTATGAAGCCTGACTCACCATTTTTATCACAGTTTCTACAACTGTATGAATGTGTTACATGCTCTATGATTTTGGCCTGTGCAGGTATGATTACAAGCTCTCTTCGGGTTTCCTTTTTCATAACTGTAAGTGGTTCGCCACAAACATCACATATCATTTCGCTTTCATCAAGCTTATGTTCAATCACCTCAACAGGAAGATTATTGAATTTACTTCCTCGCTTTGACTTCTTGCGTGAATGTGCCTTTACAACAGTTTCAAGCTCCGGCTCAATATTTATTGGCTCCTGAAGAGTTTCTGCTTCGTTAAAGAGGTCAAAAAGAGAAAGTTGGTCAGGGTTCACCTTTTCAGAGGACGCACCAAATTTCTCTTTTGCTTTTAATTTCAACTGCTCAATATACCAGTTATTTACTTTTTCAAGCGACTGGATTTTCTCATCCTTTTCTTTTAGTTCGTTGTCTTGTTTTTCTATTTTGGATTTTAAAGCTTCATTTTCAGCTATTAATTCTTCGATTGTTTTCACTCTAAAATCCTCCTAAAATACACTTTTTTGATGTCTTAATTATACCATAAAAAGCATAAAATTCCTAGTAAAATCAACACTTTTTCCATACCTCAGTGCGTTTTATTTTCTGTGTAATTCCAGGTGCAAGGATTATATTTTTCAAGTCATCGTACGCAAGTATCATTGTCTTTTCATCTGCCTCTTCTGTAGGCCATACAACTCTTCCTCTCTCAATCCTTTTGAAATGAATCCAGAATCCGTTATCTGCCCATACAAGTAATTTTATGCGATTGCGACTGTTATTGCAAAATGCAAAAATTATTTTATCCCTTGGGTCAAGCTGAAATTGCTCACAAACTATTTCTGACAGACCATTAATACTTTTTCTCAGATCAGTGGCACCACAGCAGAGGATGATTTTATAGTCGCTATATTCAAACATCAGCCTGTAGCACCACCTTTAAAATGTTTTCCAATGTTCCTATATCAACATTTGCAGGGATTGTAATCTTAAATGCTTTATATTCAACTGTAATGTCAGCAGTATTTCTTGCTTGTGGTTCGGGTTGCTCCTGCAACTCTGTTGGAATCGTAACCTCTACAAATTTTGCTTTACTTTTAGGTGTTCTAACATCAGACTTTGTATTACGAATCCAGCCTGCGAATGTTGATTTTGATATACTGTTAGCAGTACACCATTCTGTCATAGATAAACTACTTGCCTCATAATCAGCTATTAATTTTAATTTTTCTTCTTTACTTCTCCTTGTTGCCATATTTAAAAATCCTCCTTTTAATGAGAATTATATCCCATTAAAAGGAGGATGGATAGGCGTACTTGGGTTGACGCTTACGCTAAACGACGATATTAAACCAGAATATATAACCAAATTAGCTAAAAGCTATGCAGAATAAGATTTATACTAAACAAATAATAAAAGCTCTGATTTTGCTTAACGCATTATCAGAGCTTTACTATTTAATTTTTATTAGTCATTACCCATCATAATATCTGAAATAACATTCAGAACCTTATCATGACAACCACCACAGCCTGTTGAGCAGTGTGTAACCTTTTGAACGTCCTCAAAAACATCAAGAACATCTTCAAATTTATTGTGAGTATGCAAAGCATCAGCAATATCGTTATAGCTTACCTGCTTGCAGTTACATACCATATAATTCTCTTTCATAGCAAAATGTCTCCTTTCTCTTTATTCCTCTACGCTGAATTCATCCTTGCCTACACCACAAAGTGGACAAAGAAAATCCTCTGGAAGGTCTTCAAATTTTGTGCCAGGTGCAATACCATTATCTGGGTCGCCTAGCTCCTCATCATAAAGCCAGCCACATACATCGCATACATATTTCATTATTTACATCTCCTTTAATCAATCTTTTAATTGATATGATTTTCAAGCCTTTCACATTACAATGCATTAATACAGTTGTAAGTCAAAACTATATAGTTATATTATACAATAAAAACAAAATAATTCAAGCATAAATTTCATATTATATAAAAGTGACAGGTTTCATTTAAACCTGTCACTTTTGGTCTGCTCGGTAGGAATCGAACCTACAATACCAGAGTCGGAGTCTAATGTAATATCCATTTTACTACGAGCAGATATATTATATTAATATAGTATTCACTGCATATAGAAATTTATTACTAAACCGTTAGCTTAAGTAATTTGCAAATTAACATCAATTAATTATTGAAATTATACTAATACCTGATTAAGCGATAGAATAAATTATGTCAACAAGTTATCTAGTGTTTAATTAGGTATTAGTATTATATATGTTTCAAAATAAGCAACACATATATAAGCACACAAAAACAGGCGACGCAAAGCATCGCCTGTAAAAGTGCTAAATCAGATAAGCTCGATAACAGCCATCTCAGCTGCGTCACCACGACGTGGACCAAGCTTTGTTATACGAGTGTAACCACCGTTTTTATCTGCATATTTAGGTGCAATCTCTTTAAATAGCTTTGTAGCAACGTCTTCTTTAGTTACAAAAGACATAACCATACGCTTGTTGTGTAGGCTATCAACCTTAGCTATTGTAATCATTTTCTCTGCCATAGCTCTTACTTCTTTAGCACGAGTTAATGTAGTTTCGATTTTTCCGTTTTCAAAAAGGAAAGTAACCATGCCTCTTAGCATTGCTATTCTGTGAGAAGTAGCTCTTCCCAACTTTCTTGTACCTGGCATTGTAATTCACTCCTTTGCATAAGTTTTATATTTTAGTTAATTATTCTTCTTCACTTTGTAGAGTGAAGCCTAATGACTCTAGCTTGTCAATAACTTCCTCTAAAGACTTTCGTCCAAGGTTACGAACCTTCATCATATCGTCCTGAGACTTGTTGATAAGATCCTCAACTGTATTAATACCTGCACGCTTCAGGCAGTTGAAAGAACGAACAGAAAGGTCTAGCTCTTCAATGGTCATTTCAAGAACCTTCTCTTTACCCTTATCGTCTTTTTCTACCATAACCTCAGTGTTAGAACCCTTGTCTGAAAGATATACAAACAGATTCAGGTGCTCAGTCAGAACCTTAGCAGCTAGTGATACTGCCTCTTGAGCAGTAATAACACCGTTAGTCCAAACATCTAATGATAGCTTATCGTAGTCAGTAATCTGACCAACACGAGTGTTCTCAACTGTATAGTTCACCTTTAGTACAGGTGTATAGATTGAGTCAATTGGCAATAATCCGATAACATTATTGCTCATAAGCGCCTTATTACGCTCTCCCGGAACATAACCTCTGCCCTTATCAAGAGTAATTTCCATATAAAGCTTTGCATCGTCATCAAGAGTAGCAATATGCATTTCAGGATTTAATATTTCTACCTCGCTGTCAGCAATGATAGATGCTGCAGTAACCACGCATGGTCCCTCAGCATTAATCTCTACTGTTTTCTCACCGTTACAGTTCAGCTTAGCAGTAAGACCCTTCATGTTAAGAACGATCTGAGTTACATCTTCTTTTACACCAGGAATTGTAGAAAATTCATGTAGAACACCGTTAATCTTGATAGATTTAACAGCTACACCCTCAAGTGAAGAAAGAAGAACTCGTCTAAGGCTATTACCAAGTGTGTTGCCAAAGCCTCTTTCAAGTGGCTCAACAACAAATCTACCGTAGGAACCATCCTCGGACAAATTTTCAACATCTATTCTTGGCTTTTCAATTTCTATCATCAGCGAACCTCCTATTTGTATTCGACGGCATTACGCCACAAATATGTGTAAACCTACAATAATAAAATCAGGATTACTTGGAGTACAACTCAACGATAAGATGCTCTTCAACTGGGAAGTCGATGTCTTCTCTCTCTGGAGCAGCGATAACCTTACCACCTAGCAGGTCAGCATCCTTCTCTAACCACTTTGGAGCAGCAATTGCCTTTGATTCGCCCTCTGCAATAGCCTTAAATCTATTTGTAGCACGGCTCTTCTCAGAAACCTTAATTACATCGCCAACTTTAATCAGGTATGAAGGAATGTTAACCTTCTTACCGTTTACTGTAAAGTGAGCGTGGCTTACAAGCTGTCTAGCCTCTCTTCTTGTTGAAGCTAGTCCTAGTCTGAATACAACATTGTCAAGTCTACGCTCGATTGTTGTTAGCAGAACTGTACCTGTTTTACCCTCTGCCTTAGCAGCCTGGTCATAATAATGACGGAACTGCTTCTCCATAATACCATATATAAACTTAACCTTCTGCTTCTCTGTTAGCTGTAGGCTATACTCGCTCTTCTTTCTTCTAGCGTTACCGTTAGGATTTCTGTTAGAAGTCTTCTTGTTGTAGCCCATAACAGAAGGCTCAATGCCAAGTGTTCTGCAACGCTTAGCGATTGGCTGCATATTCTTTGCCATAAGTATTTCCTCCTTCTATCTGTTATACACGTCTTCTCTTTGGAGGACGACATCCGTTGTGAGGAATTGGAGTTACATCTTTAATCATGTTAACCTCAAGACCTGCTGACTGTAAAGCTCTGATTGCAGCTTCTCTACCTGCACCAGGACCCTTTACATATACTTCAACTGTCTTCATACCGTGCTCCATAGCTGCCTTAGCTGCTGTTTCTGCTGCTGACTGAGCTGCGAAAGGAGTAGATTTTCTTGAACCTCTGAAGCCTAATTCGCCGGCACTTGCCCATGAAATAGCATTGCCCTGTGTATCTGTAATTGTTACGATTGTGTTGTTAAATGTTGACTGAATGTGTGCTGCACCACGCTCAATATTTTTACGCTCACGGCGTCTACGCACTGCAGTCTTCTTACCCTTAGGTGCTGCCATTGGTCAGTTCCCTCCTTACTTCTTCTTGTTAGCCATTGTCTTTCTTGGGCCCTTACGAGTACGAGCGTTTGTCTTTGAACGCTGGCCTCTTACTGGCAGACCCTTACGGTGACGAACACCACGATAACAGCCAATTTCGATTAGTCTTTTAATATCAAATGCAATATCACGTCGTAGGTCACCCTCAACAACGCAGTTACGGTCAATATAATCTCTTAGTTTTGAAACCTCATCCTCTGTTAGATCTCTAACACGAGTATCAGGGTTAATACCTGTTGCAGCAATTATGTCACTTGCAGTTTTGCGTCCGATACCATAAATATAAGTTAAGCCGATCTCAACTCTTTTATCTCTTGGTAAATCTACACCTGCTATACGAGCCATATGTTGCACCTCCATCATAATTAGTCAATATTTTTATTATAGTATATTTGTTTTTATTTGTCAACGATTATTTAATTAACCTTGACGCTGCTTGTGCTTTGGGTTCTCGCAGATAACCATTACCTTACCCTTACGCTTAATAACCTTGCACTTGTCGCAAATTTTCTTTACTGAAGGTCTGACTTTCATTGTGTAATCATTCCTTTCTTTAAAATAAAAGTCTTAATTCTGAATTATTTACTACGCCATGTAATACGGCCACGAGTTAAGTCATATGGTGACATTTCTACTGTTACCTTGTCGCCAGGCAAAATTCTGATGAAGTTCATTCTTAATTTACCTGAAATGTGTGCCAATATTATATGTCCGTTTGGAAGCTCTACTTTAAACTGTGCGTTTGGTAGTGCTTCTGTTACTGTACCCTCAATCTCAATTACATCCTGTTTAGACATAATCCATATCCTCCTTACGGTAAATCACTCGAAATTAAATTGATGTAAAACCCTTCTGAATTCCTTGTTAGTTTTAACCTTAGTCAAGTCTGCCTCATAAGAGGTTTCACTTAAATGCTTAAGCTTTTTCGTCTTTTGCTTTTCAAGCGGTCTGTGCTTGCCGTCGCATATGGTTGCACAGGCTCCCTCAACCTTTGTAACAACAAAGAAAGTGTTTTTATCTCTACCTGCTGTAGATTTTACAATTTGACCTGCCTTCATAACATCACCTCTTAATCAGGTATTGTCATTATAACAGGGCCATTTGGTGTAATAGCAACTGTGTGTTCAAAGTGAGCAGCCAGACTGCCGTCTGTTGTAACTGTTGTCCAGTCGTCATCAAGAACCCTTACATTATGCTTACCTGCTGTAATCATCGGCTCAATAGCGATGGTCATACCAGGCATCAGTCTTACACCTCTACCTGCAGTACCGTAATTGGGTACACTAGGATCTTCGTGTAATTTCGCACCTACTCCATGGCCGACAAAATCTCGTACCACCGAGTAACTGCGATCTTCGACATACCTCTGCACTGCATTTCCTATGTCTCCTACTCTGTTACCTGCAACAGCCTGCTTAATACCTTCGTACAAGCTTTCTTCTGTTGCTTTAAGCAGAGCCTTAGCTTCTTCAGAAATATCACCACATGCAAATGTGTAAGCATTGTCACCGTGAAAGCCATTTATAAATGCTCCAACATCTATGCTGACAATGTCTCCACTTTTTAGTATTTGCTTCTTACTTGGTATGCCATGGATAACCACATCATTCACTGAAATACACGCACTTGCCGGAAATCCGCCATAACCCAGGAACGAAGGTGTAGCACCTTGCTCCTGGATATATTTGCGTACTATGTCATCAATTTCTTTTGTTGACACGCCGGGCTGTACAGCCTTACCGGCAATCTTTAGTGCATTTGCAGAAATTCTGCAAGCCTCACGCATTGAATCTAATTCGCGTTTAGTCTTAAGCACTATCATTATATTAATCCTCTAGCTCCTTAAGAATAAGTGAAGTAATAGTAGCAATTTCATTTTTGCCATCTACTACAGCAAGCTTACCCTGCTTCTCGTAATAATCCTTAAGTGGCTCAGTCTCTTCATGATAAACCTTTAGACGAGAATTTACTGTGTCTGGGTGGTCGTCCTTGCGTTGAACAAGGGCACCTGTACAAAAGTTGCACACGCCTTCTTTACTTGGTTTTTTGAACTCAAGGTGATAGCTTGCACCACACTTTTCACAAACACGGCGTCCGGACATTCTCTTGATGATTTCTTCATCTGGTACCTCGATATCAACAACCTTGTTGATAACAACGCCCATTTCGTCCAGAGCCTCGGCCTGAGGGATAGTTCTTGGGAAACCATCAAGAATGAAACCATTCTGACAGTCGTTTTCTGCTAGTCTCTCTTTGATAATGCCGATTACAACATCATCTGGAACCAGCTGGCCAGCGTCCATATAAGACTTAGCCTTTAGACCCATCTCTGTACCGCTTTTCAACGCTGCACGGATAATGTTACCCGTAGAGATAGTTGGAATATTCAGATATTCACAAATCTTCTCTGCCTGTGTGCCTTTACCAGCACCAGGTGCACCTAATAAAATTATATTCATAATCTTCTCCTCCAATGCTTAATCTAGGAAGCCCTTATAATGACGCATCATCATCTGAGACTCCATCTGCTTAACTGTTTCTAGGCAAACACCAACTACGATGATAATTGATGTACCACCAAGTGACATAGCAGACATACCTGTTAGCTTACCATAAATAATTGGAACAATTGCAATTACTGCCAGGAACAAAGCACCAATCAGTGTAATTCTTGACAGAATCTTTGCAATAAAATCAGAAGTTGGCTTACCAGGACGGATACCTGGAATTGTACCGTTGTTCTGACGAAGATTATTTGACATTTCAATTGGATTATACTGAATTGATGTATAGAAATAAGCAAACAATATAATCATTATGAAATATAGTATAGCATAAAGCCATCCATCCTGTCTGAACAGATCAAGGAATTTTGCCCAAGCACCTGTAGCTGTTGGGTTAAATAGTCTGATTGTTGATGGGATAGATAGAATTGAGCTAGCGAAGATAATTGGTAGAACGCCACCTAAAGCAACCTTAATTGGTAGGTGACTGCTCTGACCACCATACATTTTTCTACCTACAACTCTTTTTGCGTACTGAATTGGAATTCTTCTTTCAGCGTCGTTCATGAATGTGATAATCCACATTACGCCTAGGAAGATAACTACAAACAGTGGAACAAATACAAAGTAGATTGTATTACCCTGTAGAGCCATCTTGAAGAATTCAACAAGCTGTGTAACGATTAGTGGGAAACGAGCAATAATACCTGCAAACAATAGTATTGAAATACCGTTGCCGATACCATACTGGTTAATCTGCTCACCCATCCACATCATCAGTGCTGTACCTGCTGTAAATACAAGTACAATAACAACTGCTGCGAAGATGAAGTCGAAGCCCTGTCTGTAGCTTACAACATTACTCTTATACAGGAATACATAGAATGCTATACCCTGGATAAGACCAAGAATAACTGTTGTGTATCTTGTAATTGTTGCAAGCTTCTTTCTGCCTTCTTCTCCCTCTTTTGCTAAACGCTCAAGATAAGGAATTGCAACAGAAAGCAGCTGAATGATGATTGAGCTGTTGATGTATGGAGTTACGCCCATTGCGAACAATGTTGCGTTTGCAAATGCACCACCTGACAAAGTGTCAAGGTAAGCAAACATTGAACCCTGCTGTGTCAGGTTTGTCATTGTCTGCTGTAGTGCAGCCATATCCAGAAATGGAACAGGAATAACTGAACCAATTCTGAATACGATTATCATTAGTAGAGTAAATAGAAGCTTCTTACGAAGATCTGGAAGCTTAAAAGCATTACTAATGGTTTTAAACATCAAACCACCTCTGCCTTTCCGCCTGCTGCCTCAATCTTTTCCTTTGCAGAAGCGGAATATGCAGCAACCTTTACCTCTAACTTCTTTGTAAGATTACCATTACCTAAAACTTTAATGCCGTCAAATGAGTTCTTTACCAAGCCAGCCTCGATTAGTGCCTTTGTATCTACAACAGCACCATCCTCAAACTTGTTAAGGCTGCCAACATTTACTGTAACGATTGTCTTAGCAAAAATGTTGTTGAAGCCTCTCTTTGGTAGACGTCTCTGCATTGGCATCTGGCCACCCTCAAAGCCCGGTCTAACACCGCCGCCTGATCTAGCCTTTTGTCCTTTGTGACCCTTACCTGCTGTTTTACCCTGGCCTGAACCGTGACCACGACCGATACGCTTTACGGCTTTCTTAGAACCTTC
>JAXJDU010000188.1:0-5922 GCA_036301785.1 Acutalibacteraceae bacterium
ATTGTAGTTTGTCGCTAAGTTACGCACAAATCAAAACTTAAAAGTTTTGATTAAACTTTTTCAAAAGTTTATGGGGTCAAGGGGTGAAACCCCTCGTGGGATTTTAAAGGGCAAAGCCCTTTAACGCATAGTTTTTCCTAAAAATGCCATTGAAAATGGCATTTTTAAATATTCTTGAGGCGTTAAGGACTCCGTCCTTAAAACCTGCAAGGGGTTTCACCCCTTGACCCCATAAACTTTTGAAAAAGTTTAATCAAAACTTTTAAGTTTTGGTTTGTGCGTAACTCACCGATAAACTACAATTTATACATTTCTCTCCATTAAATAATATGTTATAAATCTCGAAAAATTCACTTTCGGGTGAAAAAATCCCGACCATGCTTTTACACATAGCCAGGATTTTATAATATCAATGTATTAAAATATTAAAACTTAAATGTGTCTTTCAGTCCTGACCATTTCTGGTCTTTATTGCTAAGATTCAGATTTGTACCGTCAGAAAGAGTATAACCCTCTGCACTTGCTGTGCCATTATACTCACCTGTTAATTCAGGCCATTCTATACCGATTTCAGGATCATTCCATGCAAGACCACCCTCATCACCTGGGTGATAAAAATCTGTAACCTTATAGCAAAACTCTGCTGTATCACTAAGCACTAAAAAGCCATGAGCAAAGCCCTCTGAGATATAAAACTGCTTTTTATTCTCCTCTGTAAGCTCTACACCAAACCATTTACCATAGGTTTCGCTACCCTCACGAAGGTCAACAGCAACATCAAATACTCGTCCCTTTATTACACGAACAAGCTTGCCCTGTGGAAATTCCTTTTGAAAATGCAGGCCTCTTAGTACACCCTTTGTTGACATACTCTGATTATCCTGTACAAATACCATGTCAAGGCCTGCAGCCTTCATATCGTTCTGGTTATAGGTTTCTACAAAATATCCTCTGCTGTCACCATGTACTGTAGGCTCTATAATATATAAACCTTCTATAGGAGCCTTAGTAACTTTAATTTGTCCCATTTTATATTTTTCTCCTGTTGTATATTACAGTATTATAAGTCGATATTATAATTCGATTTCTTTCAGATATCTGCTTAAAGCATCTTGCCATGTTGGCAGAGTATTAAAGCCCATTTCTGTAAGCTTTGATTTATCTAATCTGCTGTTAAATGGTCTTGTAGCCTTAGACAGACCGTATTCCTCTGTGGTTACAGGGATTACATTGGTGTTCATACCAGCCTGCTTGAATATTTCGCAGGTGAAATCATACCACGAAATATATCCACCCTCGTTTGTTGCATGATAGTAGCCATATTTTTCGGTTTCTATCATATCAGCAAGTAAAACAGACAAATCCAGTGTATAGGTTGGTGTGCCTATCTGGTCGTTAACAACCCTTACTGTATCGTACTTTTTGCCAACATTAAGCATTGTTTTTATAAAATTCTTACCATTCAAACCAAACACCCATGCAATTCTTACTATGAAGAAATTATTTAATGTGTTTGCTACAGCAAGCTCACCGTCAAGCTTTGATTTACCATAAACATTAAGCGGGCTGTAATCTTTGCAATCTGGCTGCCATGGCTGTGTGCCCTTGCCATTAAATACATAATCTGTAGAAATATACAGCATTTTTGCATTAATCTTTTTACAGGCTGTTGCAATGTTTTGTGTACCCTCAGCATTAACCTTGTGTACAAGCTCTTGTTTGTCTTCATCCTCTGCAAGGTCAACAGCAGTAAACGCTGCACAGTGAATTACTGCGTCTGGTGCAATATCACTGATAACCCTATCTACAGACTCTGCGTCTGTAATATCCATTGGAATATATGACATTTTTGGTAAGATAAGCTCTGGATTAACACCTGTATACTCTGGTGCAAGGTCAGAGCCAAATACTGTGCAGCCTCTTTTTGCAAGCTCGTTTACAACATCGTATCCAAGCTGTCCTGCTACACCTGTTACTAATATTTTCATATATGATACCTCCTGTTACTGGCGGTTACCATACATTTTCTCATAATAATTCTGATATTCACCAGAGATGATTGTTTCCCACCACTCACGGTTATCCAGATACCACTGGATTGTCTTCTGGATACCATCTTTGAACATTGTTTCTGGAAGCCAACCAAGCTCGTTGTGGATTTTTGTTGGGTCAATAGCGTAACGCATATCGTGACCCTTTCTGTCTGCAACATAGGTAATAAGGCTTTCTGGCTTATCCAGAGCCTTGCAGATTATCTTAACTATATCAATATTAGTCATCTCGTTGTGGCCACCGATGTTGTAAACCTCGCCAACCTTTCCATTATGAATGATAAGGTCAATAGCCTTACAGTGGTCCTCTACATAAAGCCAGTCACGAACATTCTCACCCTTACCATATACAGGCAGTGGCTTGTCGTTAAGAGCATTTGCAATCATAAGTGGAATCAGCTTCTCTGGGAAGTGGTATGGACCATAGTTATTTGAACAACGGCTGATTGTTACAGGCAGGCCGAATGTTCTGTTGTATGCAAGTACCAGCAGGTCTGCAGAAGCCTTTGAGCTGCTGTATGGGCTGCTTGTATGAATTGGAGTTTCTTCTGTAAAGAAAAGGTCTGGTCTGTCAAGTGGAAGGTCACCGTAAACCTCGTCTGTAGATACCTGATGATAACGCTTGATACCATACTTACGGCATGCGTCCATCAGTACAGCTGTACCAATAATATTTGTCTTAAGGAATATGTCAGGATTTTCGATTGATCTGTCAACATGAGATTCTGCAGCAAAGTTTACGATAATATCTGGCTTTTCTTCCTCAAAAAGCTGATAAACAGCTTCTCTGTCGCAGATGTCAGCCTTTACAAATCTGAAATTAGGGTTGTCCATTACTGGTGCAAGTGTTGACAGATTGCCTGCGTATGTAAGTTTATCAAGACATACAATTCTGTATTCTGGATATTTATTCAGCATATGGAATACAAAGTTTGCACCGATAAAGCCGGCACCACCTGTTACGATAATAGTCATTTTAGTTTACCTCTCTCAAATGTTTAGTTCATTTTATTTAATATCTATATACTTTCCGTCAAGCACATCTTTGATATACTGTCCGTATTGGTTTTTCTTTAAAACCTCATAAACCTTCAGCATATCCTCTTTGCTTATCCAACCATTGAGATAGGCAATTTCTTCAAGACAAGCTATTTTGCGATGCTGATGTGTTTCAACTGTTTTTACAAAGTTTGTTGCATCTACCAAGCTTTCGTGTGTACCTGTATCAAGCCATGTAAAGCCTTGTCCTAACAGTTCTACATTCAGTTTACCATTTTCAAGATAAATACGGTTAAGGTCTGTTATTTCAAGCTCACCTCTTGCAGATGGCTTAAGATTCTTTGCGTATTCAACAACATTATTGTCGTAAAAATACAAGCCAGTAACGCAATAGTTGCTCTTTGGATTCTGTGGCTTTTCTTCGATAGAAATCGCATGACCCTCTGAATCAAACTCAACAATTCCAAAGCGTTCCGGGTCATCAACATAATATCCGAATACAGTAGCACCCTTGCCGTTTTCAGCGTTTTCTACTGCTGTTCTTAATCTATCGTTAAGACCCTGACCAGAGAAAATATTATCTCCCAGTACCATGGCAACTGTGTCATCACCTATAAAATCAGCACCAATTATAAATGCCTGTGCCAGACCGTCTGGTGATGGCTGCACTGCGTATGTAAGATTAACACCAAACTGACTGCCATCACCCAGAAGTGACTCAAAGCGTGGTGTATCTACTGGTGTAGAGATAATCAGAATATCTCTGATACCAGCATTCATCAGCACTGACATTGGGTAATAAATCATTGGTTTATCATAAACCGGCAACAGCTGTTTTGATGTAACCTTTGTTAACGGGTAGAGTCTTGTACCAGAGCCACCCGCCAAAATAATACCTTTCATATTAACTCACCTTTCAATACTTTTTTATACCTTCATCATTTTAATCGATGTATGGCAATATATGTAAAAAGCTAAAAATTAGCAACCTTCCCTATTAAATACAACTAAAAATGTTTTAAATATCAATTTTATATCAAGCCATAAATTTCTGTCCTGAATATATTTTCTGTCAAGCTCCATCCATTTTTCAAATGAAATAGAGTTTCTCTCAGGCTCAATCTGCCAATAACAGGTAAGACCTGGCACAACCTTCAAGCGACATCTGTCAAGCTCAGAATACTCTGCAACCTCTCTTGGCAGTGGTGGTCTTGGACCAACAAAGGACATATCGCCTATTAAAATATTAACAAGCTGCGGAAATTCATCTATGCTTGTTGCTCGCAGGAATTTACCTATACGGGTTATTCTTGGGTCATCCTTGATTTTAAATACAGGGCCATCCATTTCGTTCTCATCCTGTAGCTTTTTAAGCTTTTCTTCTGCGTCAACGCACATTGTTCTGAATTTATATATTTTAAATTCCTTTCCATTTTTACCACATCTTATCTGTGAAAAAACAGGTTGCCCCTTTTTGTCGTCAAGTGATATTAAAATTATAATCACAAGAAAAAGAGGGCTTAACAAAATAATAAAGACAGATGAAATCAGAATGTCGATGATTCTTTTTACAACAGCATAAACAGGCTTTTCTTTAAAAACAAATGTATCAGCTGTGGCTGTTTCTTGTTCTTTTACGATATTTTCACAATTCATACTTAACATACTCCTCACTTAATTCACGATTACTAGGCTTTTAACACTTAAAAAGCTTAGATTCTACCTTATTTTTCAATAATACCATTTACAAGTGCTTTAGCGTTATAAGCTTGTATTTTCAACCACTATATAACCAGATATATGTAAAGCAATGCTAAAAGATTTGTAAATATTTATTGATTTTATTAAGAATACAATCCCCCTTATATCAACAAATCATATTCTTTATCAATTATACATTATTAATAAAAAATCGTCAAGCTATGAGTATTTCTAATAAAAAATTTGTTAATTATTTATTAAAATATAGCCCTTGATTTGAAATATTAGTTTACGATTTCTATAACAGAAATCAGCACTGATTTAACACACGCAGCGACAAAGCTTTTATAAAAACATAAAGTTTGCTATTAATTTACATTTTATTAATTATTTTCACGAATTACATATGATAAAATACATTTATAAAATACTTTGGAGAGATACCATATGATAAAAAAACTGCTTTGTACTATAGGGGCAATCATTGCTGGAACTTCTGTGGCAGCTTGTGGTGAGACTAACGAAGTGCACAAAGACGAACCGACACAGGGAGCCACTAATATCAGCATTACTGAAGAAGAAAATGAAATCTTTGAAAACGAAAATTACAGATTTGAAAAAAGTGATAACGGTATTAATTTGATTGAATATATAGGCTATGAAAGAGATGTTATAATTCCTGAGTTTATTGAAGACGAATATGTAACATCTATTGAAGCAAGGTGCTTTTCTAACACTGATAACGAAAATATTATAAACAGCGTTACACTGTCATCATACATCAACGATATCAGTCCTTTGGCTTTTTATAACAGCAAGTTTTTACAGATAATCAACTGCCATTCCAATGATAATTACCTTTCTGAAAATGGTATACTTTACACATCAGATATGGAATATCTGGTTGCATACCCTGAAAACAAGCCTGACACAGAATATATAATGCCCGACACAATAAAAAAGATTTACAACAACGCTTTTTCCTTCTGTGATAATATCGAAACCATCAAGCTTTCTTCCTCTTTAGAGGCTATTCCTGACTATGCGTTTGCGTATAATTCATCTATGTCTGAAATAAAGGTTTCTGAAAGCGTAAAAAGTATAGGCTATGCAGCGTTTTTTCATTGCTCCGGTTTAAAAAGGCTGGTTTTACCACACAAGGATATAGAGA
>JAXJDU010000189.1:0-11188 GCA_036301785.1 Acutalibacteraceae bacterium
AGGCTTTCGCTACAGTTACATACAATGGCGTTGACTACGAGCCATACTGGGATATAGTAGAAGATAAGTGCCTATTCATCGGTACAGTTGGTGGTGCACAGCAGAACATCGACGGTACTGCAGCTCCAGCAGCAGCAAATATTGTACAGCTTGCAACAGCTGGTACTCTAACAACTGGTACAACAGTTGCTATCGATGCACTATAATTAATAATTAACTGATTATTACAGATTTTAAAATTTTCCGTAATTAAATAATGTAAGGCTCGCAGTTTGCGAGCCTTACGCATTTTATAAATAAAATTTGCATTTGTGAATAATATATGTTATAATGGTTATTTTCGCATAAATATCGTATTGGTCAAGGATATAATGAGGAGTTAGCTTGAAATTTCAGAGGTTAACATTCCGTTATCAATAAAACAAAATTTATAAATATTAAAAAATAGGTGGTGTTTATTTTTGAAAACAGCAATTGTTCAGGTAACTAAAGACTATTTATGTATTACCTGTTGTGAGCCGATTTTGCAAAATACTAAGGAACAGAAGAAGGAGGCAACAGCCGACTTATCTTATCGCTTTACTTCACCATATATCAAGCCTTTAAATAAGGAATATATGGACGGTAAGAGTTCACTCTGGGAGGTTCCAAAGGCTTTTGCTACAATGGTACACGACGGTATCAGAGAGATGAAAAGACCAGAGGTTAAAGAGGTTATTCTGCTTGTAGAAGAATTTGACCTTGTATCTGCCGAGTTCCAGCATGTAAAATGTAAGAAGAAGATGTTGAATAACATCGCAGTTGGAAATCTTAAGGAAGTGCTTCAGGAGGAAGTAAAGAATTTCTCTGTAATCACAACAACCTATGGTACTCCTACTAAAGAGACACCAGAGCTTACTTCAAAAACCTATGGTATTCCAAAAACATTATCAACAGAGCTTACAAAGAGATTTTCTGAAATGGGTTTAACTCTGTTTAAGATTACTCCAGCAGAAATTCCATTGCTGAAGGTAGCAAGAGAGGTTGTATACAGCTATAACAAAACTGTGTGCTATATCTCTATGGACTATGCAGCGTTGAGAGTCGCAATTGTAAAAGATTCATTACCATTGTACTGTCACACATTCCATTCTCCATTGGTAGAGGCTATAGACATAGTAGCACAGGACAGACAGCTTTCTATACCAGACGCACTTGAGTATATCAAGCAGTATGGTCTTGCGTCTGACTACAATTACAATTCACCAGCAGCTATGCGTAGAATTGAAGAGCTGAGATCAGACCTGATTGCCGATGTTGTACATAATATCAACATCGTTACAATGAGCTTGGGCTTAACTATAGACCAGGCTGTATTGAGTGATTATGTAGGCTTCTTCCCTAAAGTAGCTGGTGCTATGAAGATTATTGGTGTAAGCAAAGAGGTAGAGCTGATTACTGACCAGTTTAACACCAAAATGGCATTGCCAGAGCTTGACATTGACGCTCGTGACGCTGGCTTTAAAACAGGTAGCTACATTCTGTACAACAACCTGATGAACTGTGGCGACAAGTATAAGAACAACCTGATGGTTGGCTTGCAGCCATTGAAGGAGAAGTCATTAAATATTGGTAAAACAGTATCAATTATATTCTCAATTACTGCTTGTGCTGGTATGCTTGTTGCAGGTGGCTATTATGCTTTCCTGAATATTCAGGAAAAGATGGACCAGAATACTCTGGCAGAGGAAAAATATGTTAAGGCAAAGGATCTTCTTGCAAGACAGCAAAAGGCAAAGCAGAATCTGGAGGATCTGATTACTGACCAGGGCAGATTGCCTGATTGTCCACTATCTGTAGTTGATAGTCTTGAAGAGGCTAAGGCTCAGGTTAAAGAATATCCAGGTATTACAGGTATTACTGAATATTCTCTGTCATATGCAGAGCATGTAGAAATGGGTCCGATGATTACAATTCCTATGAGAGGTAAAATTGACAGCTTTGATAATTATATCAAGCTGAAAGAAAAGATTGTAGCAAACGGATTCTTTGATGTTGATAAAACATATAATCTTACAAAAGATCAGGATGAAAAGGCAGCCCAAAAATTATTTGGTTTCTCTTTGATTCTTACAAACTATGTAGATACAGAAGATGAGCAGGAAAAATATGATGTTATGTCAGGTGCTACAAAGGTAGAGGTACCAACAGATCCTGCAACAGAAAAGAAATAAGGAGGTATAAAAAATGAACAATCAATTTGACGCAAAAAAAATCCCACCATTTATCTATCTCCTGTTAGGAACAATTATCGCACTTGTTGTGTTCAGCTTTTTTGTAGGCAGACCACTGCTTACTGAAGCAGGTAATATGCAAAAGGCTCACAAGGATGTGTTAAAGGAAATAAGAGATTACGACAATGCGATTAAAGCGCAGGAAAGTATCGAAGCAGAGATTAAGAAAAATCAGGCCGAATTTGAACAGAAAGAAAAAGAGCTTTTTGTTGACCTTGATACATCTTCAAGAGATATCGAGAAATACTGCCGTGAGAACAATATAGAGCTTACAAACTACACATTGGCTGCACCACAGGCAGACCCAAAATCAAGAGTTTCAACAGGTGGTTATCCTGTAAACACAGTTGCCATTGGTGTAAACTATCAGGATTCATATGCAAAAACAATCAGCTTCTTGAAGTATCTTGAGGAAGGTTCAAAGGGTTGCTATTATGTTAAAAGCTGTAGTTTAACTCAAGGCGAAAAGTTAGCAAACACTGATGTGTTTGATACAAAAATGTCAATAGAGCTATACTACTATGACAAAACAGAAGCAATAGTAGCAACAGAGCCACCAACACAGGAAGCTACAGAGAAAAAGTAATTTAATATATGTTTAGCTTTTTTATTGACCTTACACTATTTAATGTTATAATGGTAATGGTGTCGGCAATTGTGGGTGCACTGCTGTTTGCATGCAGTGTACTTGTGCTAAACCGAGTACCTGCACCATGGCTGTGTGACTATGACGAAGAACCGTCAGAAGAAATGCTAAGTGGTAAAAGATTTAAAGGTGCTTTATTATACGCAACAGGCAGTGTGCTATCAGCAGCTGCCTTTGCGTTGATATATCTGGTATATGGTTTTACACTGTATACTCCTATATTAATGGCACTTACATTTGTGCTTACTATGATAATTTTATCAGATGGTAAATATTATATAATACCAGACCAGTTTGCAATAATATCTGCAGTGTTGTCACTGATATTTGCTTATTATGATTTGTTCAATGGTCAGCATGTGATAAAATCATGGTGGTCGCCACTTGTGGGAGGTATAAGCGTTGCAACGCTTATAATTGTTGTAAATTTAATTACAATGCTTATAGTGAAAAAAGATGGAATGGGCTTTGGCGATGTTAAGCTGTTTGCAGCTATCGGTATAGCAACCGGTTTTCCACAGGTAGGCATTGCATTGCTTATAGCAGTTTTAGTTGCATTTTTAATTATTATATTGACAGTAATTGTCAATACCTTACGAAAAAAGGAAACAGAGAATTATATTCCCTTCGGTCCTTCTATATGCATAGGTGTATATTTGGTGGTGGTACTGCACCAGCCTATTGCATACCTAATAAGTTTGTATTTTAGTTTGTTTATGTAATAAAAGGGAGTACTCGATATGAAAAGTTCTAATTTTAATATTCAAAATGAGCTAGTTGCGAAAAATCTTGTTGCCGCAAAGGAAATTAAGAGAATTCAGCAGAAATATCAGGATGATGATACAAAAACTCTTGAAGAAATACTGATAGAGGAAAATCTTGTAAGTGAATGGGATATTTATGCCACACTTGCAGAGCGTATCAGACAGGAAATTGTTAACTTTGAAATAACAAAGATACCTGAAGAAATGTATGGTGTTCTGCCACAGGCTATGGTAGAGGAATATGGTATTGTTCCTATTGCAGAAGAAAACGGCAGACTGGTATTTGCTACATCTAATCCACTTGATTACCGTATAACTAATATGGTAAGTAAGTATGTTAAAAAGAAGGTAAGAATGGTTGTTGCTACACCTACACAGATTAAGGAGCAACAGTCAATTATGTTCCATTCTGACCAGCAGGCAAAGATGTATGACGAAGCACAGGAATACATTATGTCGCAGATGACAGCAGACGAAAACGCTAAAGAGGAAGTAGAAGACATTGAGGACCAGCCAATTATCAAGCTGGTTAACAAAATGTTCGAAGATGCTGTTGCGATGAAGGTTTCTGATATTCATATCGAGCCACAAGAGCATGAGATGAGAATTCGTTTCCGTGTTGACGGTAAGCTTAGAGAATACACAAGAGTATCAAAACAGCTTGCACCTTCAATCATAAGCCGAGTTAAGTTTATTTCGGGAATGAATATCGCAGAAAAAAGAATACCTCAGGACGGTAGATTGCACTATAATGTAAACAAAACAAAAATCGACATGCGTGTATCTGACCTTCCAGGTGTATTCGGTGAAAAAATAGTTATCCGAATTACCACAGCTCTGGGTATCAAGCTTGAAATTGATGGCATTGGTTTCTTGCCTGAGAACAAAGAAAAGTTTGAAACACTTCTGCACTCAAACCGAGGAATCATTCTTCTGTCAGGTGCTACAGGTTCTGGTAAATCAACAACACTTTATACAGGTCTTTCTCAGCTGAATAATGATGAAACAAATATTATCACAGTAGAAAACCCTGTAGAAATGGTAATTCAGGGAATTACACAGGTAAATATTAACGAAAAAGCAGGTCTTACATTTGCAAGCGTTTTGCGTTCTATCTTGAGACAGGACCCTGATGTTATCATGGTTGGTGAGATCCGAGATAAAGAAACAGCCGAGATTGCTGCGTCTGCCGCTATTACAGGTCACTTGGTATTGTCTACAATACATACCTATAATGCTGCCAGCTCAGTTGTAAGACTTATTGATATGGGTGTTGAAAAGTTCATGGTATCATCTTCTTTGCTTGGAGTTATAGCACAGAAGCTTGTTCGTAAGCTTTGCCCATATTGTAAAGTAGCTCGTAAGGCAACCGAAAGTGAGCTTGGTATGCTGGGTATGCCACTGGATAGTGACATTACTATATACGACGCTAAAAGTGATGGTTGTGAGCGTTGTGGCAATGCTGGTAATAAGGGCCGTATGGCTGTACATGAAATAATGGTTGTTGATAACCATATCAAGCATGCTATTCACGAAAATAAAACAACCGAACAAATTAACCAAATTGCAATTGAAAATGGTATGATTTCGATGAAAGAAAATCTGAGACGACTACTTGTTGACGGTATTATTTCGTTTGAAACATACTATGATACAGTTGCTGAGGTATACAAAGAAGATTAATTTTTAAGAAAGGATGGTGCAAAATTGGAACTCGAGGAAATGATACGATTTGCAGTTGCACACAATGCTTCTGATATTCACTTATCAAGCAATAATGTGCCTGCATACAGAGTAAATGGTGTAGTTCATTATTATGAGAATATGCCTGTTCTTGACGATGATACTGTAATAGGTTATATTGCTCAGGTTTTACCACCAGATGGATTACCAGACTTTTTAGCAACAGGTGACTATGACTGTTCATATGCGTTGCCAGGTTGTTCACGATTCAGAGTAAATGTGTTCCGTCAAAGACATGGTTCTTCTCTTGTAATGCGTACTATTAAAGAGAAGCCACCAGAGATGACAAGCTTGAATTTGCCAGAGTCTTTGGGTAAGATACTACTTCTACAGGAAGGTCTGGTACTTGTAACAGGTCCTACAGGTAGTGGTAAATCAACAACTATTGCTTCAATTATTAACGAGATTAACAAAATTAAGAATCTGCATATTGTCACATTGGAGGATCCAGTTGAGTATATGCACACACCAAATAAGTGTATTATCAACCAGAGAGAAATCGGTCACGATAGTGAAACCTACTCTACAGCACTAAGAGCTGTACTTCGTGAAGACCCTGATATTATCCTTATGGGTGAGATTCGAGATCTTGAATCAATGGAAATTGCGTTAAGAGCTGCCGAAACAGGTCACTTAGTATTCTCTACACTACATACAGAGAGTGCTGCTAAAACTATTGACCGTCTGATAGATATGTATCCTGTTGAAAGACAGAAGCAGGCGTTAAGCCAGTTGTCAACAACACTTAAGGCAGTTGTTTCACAAAGACTGCTGCCAAGATGCGATGTTAAGGGCCGAATTGGTATGTTTGAAATTATGTTTGTTAACTCGGCTGTTGCTAACCTTATCCGTGAGGGTAAGATTCCACAGATTGAGCAGACAATCGAACTTAACCAGGGTGCCGGCATGATTACAAGAAAGATGTCTATCGACAATCTTCTTGCAAGAGGACTTATTTCAAGAGAAACTGCATACGAGTACAGCTTTGATGCTGGTAAAAATGAGGTTTTCGAGGATAGATCGAAGATTGGTATGGCTCCACAGGGTATGGGCCCACAGGGTGGACCTATGCAGTCACCTGGCAGAATGCCTGGTCCAATGGGTGGTACAACTGCCTATTTAAATAATAGGAGGTAAAGTATGCCAAAGTATTATTATGTCGCGGTCAATGAAAAGAACCGTAAGTATAAGAACGAAATGGTTGCTGAAAGTGCCGAAGAGGTAAGAAAGAACCTTAGAGCAAGAAACCTTAACCCACTTTCTGTTGTAGAAGCCAGCAAAAAAGAAGAGGAAACTTCTATCTGGGATATGGAAATTGGTGGAACCAAGGATATCCATACAATGAAGCTTTCTAAAAAGAAAATGCTTGTATTCTTCCACCAGATGGCTTTGATGATGCGTTCAGGTATTTCTTTGTCAGTAGCTATGGAGGTTTTGATTGACGCCGAAAAAGACAAAAAGATGCGTGCTATGCTGCGTGATATCAGTGTAAACCTTTACAACGGTTTAACATTGTCAAGAGCATTAGGTGCTTTTAAAACTTTCCCTATTCTTTATATCAACATCATTCAGGCCGGTGAAGCAAACGGTAAAATTGATGACGCTTTCGAGCAGTGTACACAGTTGCTTAAAAAGGAAATGAAGCTTTCAGGTAAAATCAAATCTGCGATGATGTATCCACTATTCCTGTTGATACTGACAATCGCTCTGATTATCGTAATGAGCGTAGTGGTACTGCCTTCATTCAGTGATTTGTTTACAAGCTTCGGTGCTGACTTGCCTAAAATGACTCAAATAGTTATGGGTATGTCTGACTTTATGATCAATTGGGGCTGGCTATTAATTATAGTAGTTGTTGTTTTAAGTATTACATTGGTTTCATTACATAAGTATAATTACTCATTTGCAATGTTCTGTGCAAACCTCACCATTAAAATACCGATTATTGGTGAAGTTATGAGATTGTCAAATATTGCAAGATTCGCTAATATGATGGCAACACTTACTGAAAGTGGTGTAAACATTCTTGACTCACTTACACTGGCACGAGATGTAATCGGAAACATGTATATGAGAGATTGCCTTTCTCAGGTAATTGAAGATGTTAAGATAGGTACACCTATCAATATTTCTATGAACAGATATAAAGATGTATTTGACTCCCTGTTTACTTCAATGGTAAGAGTTGGTGAGGAAAGTGGTCAGCTTGCTGATTCACTTATCAAAATTGCTGACATGTACGAAGAAAAGGCAGACGATGCAACACAGGTAATGACAGACGCAATGACACCTGCAATGACAATGATTATTGCCGGCGTAGTTGGCTTCGTTGTTATTGCTATTGTTCAGGCTATGTTTGGTATGTATGCAGTTATTGCATAATTTACTGATATATTTTATTATTATTTATGGTTACAAAATTTTAAAGGAGTGTGAGAGAAAATGCTTAAGAATTTAAATTTCAAAAGCAAAAAGGGTATGTCCCTTGCAGTAGCATTAACAATTTGTTTGTTTCTGATACTAGTTACCGGTGGTATTACAACAATTGCATTGCTACAGCAAACAGAAACAGGTTCAAACATGAACACCCGTCAGGCGTATATCTCTGCTAAGAGTGGTCTTGACACAATGCAGAATGCTCTTCAGGATAATGTAGTTAATAATCTTCCTACTAGCCTGAATGAAACTGGCTACTATGTATTGTACTATGATAAGACAAACGGAAATCTTGTAGCTCATCCTTGTGGCAATGATGAAAATTTTGCTAAATCAGAAGCAGCAAGATTAGCTAACGAAGGTCACACAATTGTTGGTGGCGAGGGTACATACTTTAAGGTTGTACACAAAGGCAATAACATGAACAGTGTTACTGCTTTGAATACAACTGGTAAGTTCAACAACAATATCAGCTTGAACAGAGGTGACCTGTCATTTGATATGAAGAAGGTTGACAAGTATGTGTTCAAGGTAAAGGAAGGTAACACACCACCTACACGTGTATCAAACAATAGCAGATTTATGCTTGTTGGTCAGCAGACCTGTCTGAATGATTTTTCTAGTGATCAATATAAGACTCAGACATTATCCCGTTATCAGGTACATTTGGCAGGTGGTAATAATAATCCTTTAAGTGGAATTTTCTATGCTCCAAGTAGTGAAAATGGTGATAAACACCCATATACATATACATACTTCCCAGTAGTATATGATAAAACTATAAAGGTAGAATCAGATCCATGGCGAGTTTCTATTGACGCTATCGATGAAGGTTTCTATTTGCTTGGTGATTTATATGGAGATGTTCCACAAACGTTTATAAATGAGAATGTTGGTAATGTATCGTATATTACTCAGAACTCTAGTTATCAACAATATTTTGGTTGTACATTTTTCTGTATAGAGAACAACTTTGTTACAGTTAGAGAAAATAATACTGTAGGTGATTACTCTAAAGATCCAATCATTAGATACGCAGGTACTATGCAAAACCCAGGCGAAGGTGAGTCTTATTATGTTGTAGCTTGTGTTAAGGGTGATGTGACATTCTATGTTGCACACGACATAAGTAAAAATACAGTTGAGTCTCATACTGTAAACGAGGGTTATTATCTGATAGATACTGGTACAGATAACAGTGGTGCTGCAGTTACTAATCCAGCCACATGGGCTAATCCAATTACTGACCAAGCTACAATTGATCAGTGGGAAAAATTCAATTTGTATAATACCATTAAAGGCTTTACTAATGAGAATGGTGAGATTCACTCCGGTACAGATGAGAGGAATTATAGCCAATATGGATCTCTTAACTGCGAAATTTTAAATGGTGATGGTAAATTTAATGATAGCGAAGGTGACCATTCAGGTTATTGGGGAAGTGATACAGAGCCTAATTATGGCTTGAGAGAAAATCATAGCGTATTTATGTCACCAAACTATATTATACCAAGAACAGGTTGGTACAACTGGTATTGTGGCAGAACACTTAACTTCCAGTGGTTCAGAAATGAAAGTACACCATTCACAGTAATGAGCGGTGCTCATATAAGAATGAGTGCGAAAACAATTGTTTTAACTATAGGACCAAATGTAGTACATCCTGATAATCCTTCTGAGTATGTATCTGTTTCTAAGAAAATAGAAGGTCTAGGTAATGCATCATGGGAGCTGTATGGCACTCAAGGAACTAGATCTGCTGGAGCTGAAGATCCTGTGCCTAACTTACCAACACTTCATGTAATGTCTGATTTTCAGGTTAAATCACCTGAAGTAGATTATACAATTAAGGCGGGTGTATATGCACTTCCAAAAAATGGCTTAGATCTCTTTGATGATGAGGCTGAAGAATACTTTACATCATTTTCAGATGAGGAAGAGCAAAACAGTGAGGAAGAGCAAAACAGTGAGGAACCAAACAGCGCAGAAACAGGTCGTGTTTCTACAAATGCTACATCTGGTTCGGCTGTAATGCCTGCAAGCGTTAATGTACCAACCGTAAGAGCACTGAGCCTGTTCAGCAGATTTAGCAACAGATTAGCTCTTACTCCAATGACCAGTGGTTTATTAAAGATTCAGGATAACTCAAGCCATGTTTACAGATTTACTAATACAGATCCATTTAACATTAATGATCAGATTTTAGTTGACAGCAAAATAGAAAAACTTCTGGTTAACGATGGTACAGATGATGGTAAGCACACTATTCCTGTTTCAAGCACCTTGACTATCAAAATGAAGAAGTCGGACACTGAATCTGTAGATGTAGTTGTAATCCAGAGTCCATCCGGAAGAGACCTTGAGATTACTGCACTTCCAGGTGAAACTGAGTTTGATATCTATAACGGTCAAACTATTAAAGATAGAATGACAGGAGATAAATCAAACTATGAGCAGGTAGGCAATGTGGAGAGTGAAATTGCAATTATAGAAAAGTACTATTAATTAAGGAGTACTGAATTTTATGAAAAATCTATTGAAAGCTAAAAGAAGAAAATTCAATAGTAAAAAAGGTATCACGCTGGTAGAGCTGATAGTTGCTATTATGATTTTGTTAATAGTAATAAGTGCCACAGTGCGTGGATTAAGCGTAAGCTATCGCTCTGCCATGATGGGTGCTATGAGAAATGACGCACAATCTCTGGCACAACGAAATTGTGATATAATAATGTCGTCAATTGTTTCCTTAGCAGAGAAGGGTACAGCCTTTACAACAGCGGCAGAAATAGATACACTACGAGGTAATTTTACAGATCATGGCTCCTATTGTGAGATCAATAGTACTTTTCATAGTGGTATTGAGTCAGACGCAAAGATGGAATTTCAAGTGTTAGGTGGGCCGCTGATTGCGTATGACCATGGTCAATATGCAGAACTTGCACCTGTAAATGGTGTTCTAGCTGCTGTTCAAGCTCAAAAGGACATTGATAAGGTTGCAAACCCAGGTAAGAAATACCAGTATTACACAATTTCCAGAAAAACGAAGACATTCAGCACAGCAGCTGGTGCAAATACATACCAGATTTATACGGTTACAACATATGTGTATTACACAGATAAGGGATTTGTAACCTGTGAGGGTGAGGTATGTGTACTACCTAAAACATAAAGGAGGGTGAAGATGACTAGGTTGTTTAAATCAAACGCAATGAAAAGCTTAACTAAAAAGTGTAGAAGCAAGCGTGGTGTAACACTTATAGAAATGATTGCTACAGTAGCAATTCTTTCTATTGTCGCTTCACTTTCTTTAGAGGCTGTGGCAATAG
>JAXJDU010000190.1:0-11546 GCA_036301785.1 Acutalibacteraceae bacterium
ATTCCATATAATACTGGTTGCAAAGCTTGGTGCAAATGCATAGTATATATTTTTATCTGCATAGATGTCGTTACCGTTTTCATCCAGTAAAGACAGCTTTTTAGCTGGCACGCCTGGCCAGTCGGCATTGTGTTCGCTGCCACAATACCAGTAGAAGCCAATTTCGAAGCCCTCGTTTTTGAACGCCTTATTTTCTGTTACCCAATCCTCTGGTGCTTCAAAGTAATAAATATTATAGTATCCGTCCCAATCAAGAACTACATCCTCATACTTATCCTTGTCAGTATATCTTGCTGGCAGCTTAACATTTGGTGGTAAAGGTAAACCACGGTGAAGCTTTGTTGACTCCTGTGTAGGTATCTCTGTTGGTGTCTCTGTAGGATGCTCTGTTGGTGGCTCTGTTGGTGGCTCACTGTTAACTAAGCATTCGGTGTTTGTGCATAATGTTTCTGGATTAAAGGTTATTAATACAGAAGTAGTGTTTTCTGGAATATGGAAAACAGAAATTACATCAAGTCCTACAATCAGACCATCTGCGTTGTATCGTACATCCTTTGTGCCGTCCTGTGTAACCTGATAATATGCATTATTGTTCCACATATCCTCTGTTACAGGGATTTCTACTGAATAGATACCATCATCATTCTTTGTCATCTGATAATCCGGATAAGCTGGATTCCATGCTGGATTGAATAATGGAGCTTTACCCATTGCAAAGAAGGTGTGGTTTTTGTCCCAGTTTACTGGGCTGTATGGAGCATTAATACGGCTTGTTGTTCTGTAGCCGTCAAAAATAATTGTAATAGTTGTTGCTGTGTCTGCTGTGCCAAAGTCAACTGTTGAGTTTGCGTTCATTCCGTAAGCTACGCCGTTATTGTTAAATCTCAATGCCCATGGAGCACCCTCTACATAATTCTTTGCAACAACACCATACATTGGTTCGTCATCAACATTGAACAGATCGCCAGTGTTAGCAATACCGTTAATATTCAGGTACCACACGCCTGCAGCTTCGTCATAATTCATTTTATAGTTGTCGTTATCTGGCATCCATGCATCATCGCCTACCAAAGCTCCGTTACCAACAACTATAAACTCGTGGTCTGTTGGGTTCCAGTTTTCTGGCAGCTTTGTATACTCACCCTCTGGTGGCAGTGTTGGCTTTATTGGTGGGTCTGTAGGCTCAGTTGGCTCTGTTGGCACGGTAGGCTCGGTAGGCTCGGTAGGCTCGGTAGGCTCTGGTGGGATAGTCTGAACCACACAGATACACTTTGTACGCATTGTTCTAGGGTTAAAGCTTATTTCTACAGCGATTGTGTTTTCTGGGATATTCACCCATGATTCTGTGTTAGGGCCTAAAGCAAGGCCATTATCGTTATAGGTTACATCCCATGTACCGTCCTGTGCAACCTTATAAGCAACATCGCTGCCCCACATATCAGGTGTTACAGGAAGCTCTATTGAATAGTTATCATCGTAATAATCCCTTGTCATCTGATACTCAGGGTGACATGGGTCCCAGCATGGGTCAAATAAAGGAAGAGAACCTACTGCAAAGTATGTATGTGGATCTTCGTCAACTATACATTCATAGCCTGCACACTGTGTTTCAGGGTTGAATGTTATTATTACAGCAAGTGTATTTATTGGAATATACAGATAAGCGTCTGAGTTTAGTCCCTCAGCAAGACCCTTATCATTGTATGTTATATCCCATGTACCGCCCTGTGAAACCTGATAAGCAACATCGCAGTCCCACATATCCTCTGTTACAGGAATCTCTACAGCATAGGTGCCATCAGCGTATGGTGTCATCTTATAATCCAAGCAGGCTGGATCCCAGCATGGATCAAACAGAGGAGAACTACCAACTGCAAAGTATGAATGTGGCTCTTCTTTAGCTATATACTCGTAGTCTGTACATAATGTTTCAGGGTTAAAGGTTATTACTACAGCTTTTGTATTTCTTGAAATGCACAGAAGTGACTCTGAGCCTAGTCTCTCAGCAAGACCCTCATCATTGTATGTTACATCCCATGTACCGTCCTGTGCAACCAGATATTCAACACCCCAGCCCCACATATCCTCTGTTACTGGGATTTCTACTGAATAGATACCATCTGCACCCTTTGTCATCTGATAATCTGCACAGCTTGGGTCCCACGCAGGGTCAAACAGTGGGTTGCTGCCAACTGCAAAGTATGTGTGCTCATCTGTTGGTGGCTCTTCTGCGAGTATACAGTTATGGCCTGCACATAATGTTTCAGGGTTAAAGCTTATTTCTACAGCGATTGTGTTTACTGGTATATATAGAGCAGCATGTGAGTTCAGTCCCTCTGCAAGACCCTTATCATTGTATGTTACATCCCATGTGCCGTCCTGTGCAACCTTATAAGGAATATCGCAGTCCCACATATCCTCTGTTACAGGAATTTTTACTGAATAAATACCGTCTGTACCCTTTGTCATCTGATACGCAGGTACAGCTGGATCCCATGCCGGGTCAAATAGTGGATAACCACCTACTGCAAAGAATGTATGCTCTTTATCCCATTGTGGTACATATGGGTCGTCAATACGGTGTGATGTTTTGTAGCCATCGAATGTGATTGTTACAGTTTCTGCTGTTTCTGCAATTTCTCCAAAATCAACAAACGCACTTGAATCAAGACCATAGGCTACACCTTGCTCGTTAAATCCAAACGCCCAAGGATTATTGTCGTCATAATCCTTTACAATAACCTTGTACTGTGGGGATTCGTCAAAGAGAAAATCCTCGCCTGAGTTTGCAACACCATCAAGGTTGAGGTACCATAAGCCTGTATCCTCATCATAATTCATTTTGTAGGTATCGATTGTTGGATTCCAAGCGTCATAACCTACAAGCCCCTCGTTACCAACAACTATATATTCATAGGCTGTCGGGTCCCAGTCCTGGGGTAGCTCGGTAACCTCTGCCGAAGCAGTTACCGTACTCACCGTAGTGAGTGATGAAATCATTGTAGCCGATAAAACAAGGCTTAATAATTTCTTCTTAAACATATCTGTTCCTCCTTATATATTATAATATATTGTAATAAAATATTACAATGTACATTATACAACTATCAAGGCACTTATTCAAGGTAAATCAACAGGTCTATTTTCACCATTTAAACTATGAAATTCTAGTTAATATAACTAAACCAGCGATGTAAATATCCCTTTGTTTCGCACATTTCCGATATCATATTATATTTGTTCAATACGACCAAGCCCTGAAAGTACAATGCTTCTGGTTGGGATGGCTATCGTTTTATAAATTTTAATAATAGCATTATGTTATTTAATACATATGTAATCTATTGGGTTAAAGGCTGTTATAATTACTGATAAAACAACAATAGTATCATAAACCTGCTGATTATAACGGTATACTTAACTATCAGCAACATATAAATGCACCTTTTGGAGAAAATATTTTTATGGTGCATATTTCTATTTTGACAGATAACACTATAAGCAGTTATAAAGCAAAAACAGAAAGCAGGTTAAATATATGATGGACTATATAAACGCCTTCTGGGTTGGAGGCATTATTTGCGTTATAGGGCAGATTCTTATTGATAAAACAAAGCTTACACCGGCAAGAATACTTGTCAGCTTTGTTGTGCTTGGTGTTGTGCTTACTGCTATAGGTGTGTACAAGCCAATTGTAGAGTATGCTGGTGCAGGTGCTACTGTACCACTGTGTGGCTTTGGCTTTACTATGGCACAGGGTGTAAAGGAGGCTGTAAGTCAGGAAGGCCCTATTGGTATTATAAAGGGTGGGTTAGAATCGGCAGCTGCTGGTATATCTGCTGCTGTTGTATTCGGCTTGATTTTTTCTCTTATCACAAAGCAAAGGGATAAGGGCTAAGCAATTTACTTTTCAACATTTCAACAGGGGGCTTTTAATTTGAGAGTAAGAACAAAAGTAAGATTAATAAGCTTTATTACAGCGTCTGTTCTGATAATTCTGGGTGCAGGTGTTACAGGCTACAACCTTGCAAACACCTATAAATCAACAATTCAATATATCTATCAGAGGTCTTTGTCTGAGCTTTCGGACTACTTCACCTCGATAAAATCAACGCTTACAAAGGGAGTGTATGCAAACACAGCACCACAGCAATACGGACTCGCCTCGAAGCTTATGGTAGAGGCAGAAAGTGCCAAAAACGCACTTAGTCAGCTGCCTGTTTCGCAGGTTGACAGCGAAGCTGTGCAGAAATATCTTACACAGGTGTCTGACTTTGCTTCTTTTGTAATTGGTATGCTGTCACGAAATGAGCTTCTCAGCGAAGATAATACAGAAGCTATGTACAAGCTTCTGGAATATGCTGAATCTGTTGCACCACAGCTTGAAGAGCTTTCGGCTTATTTTATTGATGAAAACAAATCTATAGGTGAGGCACTTACGCTTAACGGCAATATCACAGAAACCAGCACCAACGAAAGCAAAACCGAGTTTGACAACAGCTTTTTAACAATAAGCCAGAGCTTTGTTGACTACCCTACGCTTATATACGACGGACCATTTGCAGACAGCGTGCAGAATAAAGCTCCAAAGCAAACCACAAACGCACAGGGCTGTACTGTTAATCAGGCAAAAAAGGCACTGGCTGAATTTGCCGGACTTTCTCCGGATTTATTGAAATACAAAGAAAAACGCCACTCTGCCTTGCCTGTATATGTTTTTGAGGCAGAGGGTTTTTATGGCACTGTAACAGAAAAGGGCTGCTATGTATGCGAAATGTACTTTACCTCTACAGTCGACAGCACAGCCACAAAAAGCATAGACTACGAAAAGGCTTTACAGCTTGCCAATGATTTTTTTAAGAAAAACCACATAAACAGCATGGAAGAAAATTACTATGCACTTCAAAACAATATATATCTTCTGAATTTTGCGTATAAAGAAAACCAGACAACCTGCTATGGCGATTTGATAAAAGTAGGTGTGTCTGCTACAGACGGAAAAATAGTAAGCTATAACGCACATAATTATCTTATGAATCACTACGAAAGAAACCTAGGCAGTCTGCCACTTACCAAGCAAGAGGCACAGAAAAGCGTAAGCAACAACCTTACCGTCGTAAAAAGCAAAAGGGCACTTATTCCACTTGCAAACGGAAAAGAGGTGCATTGCTATGAATTTACCTGCACAGGTAAAAACGATGAAAATGTGCTTGTGTATATCAACGGTAATACCGGACTTGAAGAACAGATTTTTATTTTAATGCAAAACAGCTACGGGAGTTTGGTTGTATAACCAAATTGGAATTTGTCGAGGTACGCACAAACCAAAACTTAAAAGTTTATGGGGTCGAGGGGTAACACCCCTCGTGGGTTTTAAGGGCAACTCCCTTAACGCCTCAAGAATATTTTAAAATGCCATTGAAAATGGCATTTTTAGGAAAAACTATGAGTTAAAGGGTTTCACCCTTTAAAATCCCACAAGGGCGTTGCCCTTGACCCACCAGCCTTTGAAAAGGCTGGACCTAAACTTTACGCTTTGCTCTATCAAAGTTTGTTGTTAGCTCAACAAATTCCGATTCTACAGCTTCAGCAACGCCCCTGCTAAGCGTTGCTGAAGCTTATTTTTATGCAGCGTGATTTTTGTTGAATACTGGTGATAAAATAGCATGAGGTGTTGAAAATCTACATAAATATCATTGTATACTATTGTTATTTTGGTGAATATGGTTTATAATTTTATAATAAAATTGTTTAAAAACAAATAATTAAAATTCGGATATATTGAATTATAGGTGTGAAATGTGATAAATGTAAATATCAGTGGGCGTAATTAAGCAAAAAAGGGTGTGTAATTGCCCACAGAGGGGGAATGTGTTTATGTCGAAGATTAAAATTATCAGTAATCCTTATAAGCAGGAAATTCAATATGAAATCTTTAAAGAAAGCACACGAGAGTGGGTTGATGTTGGTCTTAATACTCCTAATGGCAAGCTGAGAGAAGAAAATGTGCGTAAATGCTTTTTGCCATTTAATGCCAAGGAGATTTTAGAGGCTATTGCTCATACTTATTATTTAGAAACAAAGGGCCCTGTAGAGGTTATATTTCAGGGTACACGAGAGGAGTACAACGAGCTTTTAAAGGTGTCTGTAGAAAATGAATTTGAATATAAAATTAAACTTTCCCGTTCAGAAAGATTTCTTGATAACGGTAAGTATATTCTGAATGACACAAAAGAAATTTTTGCAAATATCAAGCCGGTAATAGAGGAGATCACCAAGGGTGATGAGGAGATAAACAGAAATCTTAAAAAGGTATCAGACGCACTTGATGATATTGTGCCTATCTGCGTGTTTGGTAATTGCAGTGCAGGTAAGTCAACCTTTATCAACGCTCTTATAGGCAGAGAGGTTTTGCCAAGTGGTGGTGACCCTGTAACAGCAAAGGCATTTAAAATCAAGGACTTTAGCCAGCGTGATGTTGCCAGAATCAAGTTTAAGCACTGGGACAAGGATATAGAGCTTTCATTTGAGGAAGACAGCTATCGTGTTGTAAAGGGCGATGAAAATGATGAAATTCTTGTGGAGCTTGGCAGAGTTTTAAAGGAAAGTGGTGCTGCAACATTAAATCAGCAGGTGTCTGCAGCATTGGAGTTTATAAATGCCTACGAAAAGAAAGATTTGCCTGCTGAAATAGGCAATATGATTGAGCTTGATATCGCCTTTTCTAAAAATGGCATATTGGGTACATCTAATAATAAGTTTGTTATTTTTGATACACCTGGCTCTAATACAGCAACAAACGACAGACACATTGAGGTGCTGAAAGAAGCATTAGAGGGCTTTTCTAATGGTATTCCTGTATGGGTATCTCAGTATGAGGCTCTTGATACAAAGGATAACGAGGCATTGTGTAACAGCATATTAAGTATAGATGCCTTGGACAAAAGATTTACAATGATTGTTGTTAATAAGGCAGATGACACCAACCTGCCAGAAAATGGCTTCAGCGAAAAGCAGATTAAAAAAATAATGGAATTTAAATCTGTAGAAAAAATGTATGCCAGTGGTATTTTCTTTGTTTCTGCCATAATGGGTTTAGGTGCAAAGAATAACGGTGCATTATCAGATAATCATTACAGAAGAATATACAGACAGCAAAGAATGCCGTTCAGTGACCCTGACGATGAATATTATATGACATTGTATCAGTACAACATTATGCCTTCGCAGATTAAAAAGGCAGTAATTGCTGATTCTGCGTATGAATCCAACATTATATATGTAAACAGTGGACTTCATTGTATAGAAACAGAAATCGAGGAATTTGCAAGCAAGTATTCTGCCTATAATAAATGTCAGATGGTGTATGCTCTTCTTAATGATGTTGTAGACAAGACAACAGATACAATTATAGCTAAGGTTGAAAACCGTAAGGTGCTGAGAGCTCACTATACCGAGGACCTTAATGCGAAAAAGAAACAGCTGCTTGAAACTATAGATAATAAAAGAAAAGAGCTTACAGAGGTATTCTGTGGAGAAGCGTGCAACTCAATAAGTACATATGTTGATAGTAATCTTAGCTATGATTACCCATTGGATAAGCTGGAAGAGCTGAATGAGTCATACGCAAAGAAAATTGACGAGCAATACAATGTTGGTGATAAGAAAAAGGTATTTGATGAGGCTAAGGGCAAAATGTTCAGTAACCTGAAGGGTCGTGTAAAGGATTTTTCGGTATCTGATTTAAAGGGCTCTATTGCTGGCTTTGTAGAAGACACTAAAAAGGGTGTTGGCACTATATATGGTTCAAAAAAGGAGCTTGACGCAACACAGAAGGACGCTTCTTCAGAAACAGCCGATGAGGTACTGAAGGAAGTCAACGAAACATATAATGCAAGCATTACTGAAGCCAGAACAGAAATAAATCATATTGCTTGTAATTATTGGAAAGAAAATTCCAAAAAGCTGAAGGATGAGCTTATCAGAATTGTAACATCAAGTGACGCATTGACAGAGAAGCAGAAAGAAAATCTGTCTGAATTGATTTTTAACTACGAAGAGGTTTCTTACGATGGCAATGCAGGCAGTATTTTTGTCAAGCCTAAATTTTTGCATGGTCATCTGTTAGGTATTGATTTGTTTATGTTTGAAAAGCTGAATACCAGTAAGCTTGCTAAGGCATACAACAGATTGGTTGCTAAGGAGCTGGAAAAAATTATAGGTGCTATGAACGAAAATTATGAGAATAGCTATAAAACATGGCAGGAGGAATTAAGGTCGCTGATTGCAGATAACATGGTTGAGCTTAATCCGAGGTTAAGAATATTGAATGAGAAAATTCAGGCTGAAACAGAGGGTATTGATTGCTTAGAAACAAGCCAGCAGAAAATCAAAAACGCATTAAGCGAGATTAACAGCCTGATTTCATTCAAAACTACCTGATAGCTTAGGGGGGATAGCAGTGGGTGTAAAGAATATTGTAAGAAGAATAGGAGAAAAAACAGGTGACAGGGTTGCACAGCTGTCAAAGCTGAGTCCTGCACAGATAGTAGATGTGCAGGCAAAGCGAGAGGAATATCTGCTTGAAATGCCAAAGGCAAACGACGAGGTTGCAAGAGCGTTGACAGAAAAAATGATGGCTGCAACCAGCATAGAGGTTTTCAACGCCTTTCTGCCACAGATTAAAGAGCTGTATCTGCCTATGATTGAAGAGGCTGAATATGATGAGAAATTTGATGTTGATTACAATATAAGATATTTCAACATTACAAAGTGGGTTACAGATAAAAAGGAAAACAGCCTTGAAAAGCTTGTAAATGTTTATGCTGTGCTTTCAAACGAGGATTGCAACATTGCCCTTATATTCAACAGGACACAGACAAGGACAAATGTGTATTTAGCTGTTGTTAACCTTAAAAACGGAGATAACCGAGTTGACGCTGATATGTACCGTGACAGATTAAAGGACGCTATCCGTGGTAATTTTCCTGGTGCAGAGTTCAAAAATGACGGTGTGGGTATAGTGCCTTGCTTAGATAACGACAAGGTGTATTCGGTGGCAACTGCTTCAAATATCCCGACTGAAAAATCAGAAAAATTTGTAAGTCAGACCATAGAAAAGCTGTTAGACGGTATTATTCCTGACAGCTCAAAAAAGGAATATACAATCGTACTGCTTGCAACTCCTATTCTTGATGTAGAGGAAAGAAAGCTGAAGCTTGGCGAGTTTTATTCCGGACTAAAGCCCTATGCTGAATGGCAACAGGATTTCCACTATACCGACAGCGTTGCACATGGCTCATCTGCAACCGTTGGTGTTAATGTTGGTGCAAGTGCAGGTGTTCAGAATGGTCAGAGCAGTGGCCAGACTGTTACAGACGGTACAAGCGAAAACGAATCTGCAACCAACACAGCAAACGAAAGCGACTCAACTGCAAACGGAACCTCAAGCTCAATAAATCAGTCACAATCTCATTCAGACGGTACAAGCGAGAGTACAGCCAACACCAGTGGCACAAGTGATACTGCAGGTGTTAATGCTGGCATTAATATTGGAGGTCAGGATAATTTTATTAGTGGCTCTATAGGTAGCAGCTACAGCCACGGCTGGAATAAAAGCACAACAAGTACACTGGGCAAAACTGCACAGGATACATTAACAAAGGGCCTTACCAATACAATTTCTAAAACAGTAACAAAAACCACAGGCACATCTGTTGCCAATACACTTGGCAAGGCTGTTACTAATTCGCTTTCTAAAACTGCCAATGTAATGCAAGGCACAAATTTAGGTGTAAACTTTGGTGCAAACTTTGCCCGTTCATCTACCGTTACAGCCAGCATTGGCAAAAACGAGGGTATTACACAGACCTTTACAAACTTTAATATAAAGCACGCACTGGAGCTGCTGGAAAACCAGATGAAGCGTCTGGAGCAAAGCACGGCACTTGGTATGTGGGATTTTGCAGCGTATGTGCTTAGTCAGGACCAGAATGTTGCAAATAATGTGGCACACTCATATCTGGCTCTTACCTTAGGTGAGGAGTCGTATATGTCTAAGTCTGCTATAAATCTGTGGAGAGGAAATGTTGCAGAGGAAATGGAGTCGGCTAAGGAAATATGCGATTATATCCGTAAGCTGCGACACCCGGTTTTTGCACTTAATCCTCATAAATGCATAAGTAATGCAGAGCAGCTAAGAAGAATTGTTACGGATAGTGACAACCCGGTTGACACTGATAAAAAGCTGCTTTCAGGTGGTGATGACAGCTTTTTAGCATACCCTGCACTGGTTACAGCCACAACAAGCCTGTCAGGCAAAGAGCTTGCCTATTCGCTTAACTTCCCACAAAAGGCAGTTGCAGGCCTGCCGATTCTTGAATGTGCTGAATTCGGCAGAAATATTGTAACCTATGATGATATTAAAAGAGCAGATAAAACCCTTGAGCTTGGCAATATCTTCCACATGAATCGTGAAGAAAATGTAGAGGTTAATCTGTCAAAGCAGTCGTTTGCTTCGCATGCCTTTATTACAGGCAGTACAGGCTCGGGTAAAAGTAATACTGTATATCAGCTTCTCAGCGAAGCAAAAAGACAGAAAACTAAGTTCTTAGTTGTAGAGCCTGCCAAGGGTGAATATAAAACCGTATTCGGAATGGAAAAGGGTGTATCTGTTTATGGCACTAACCCAGAGCTTACACCTATGCTAAGAATAAACCCATTCAGCTTCCCAAAGGGTATACATGTACTTGAACATCTGGACAGGCTTATAGAAATTTTCAATGTCTGCTGGCCTATGTATGCAGCAATGCCGTCAGTGCTTAAAAACGCAGTTGAAAAAGCCTATGAGGCGTGTGGGTGGAATCTGAATACATCTAAAAATAAGTACAAAGAGAATATTTTCCCGACCTTTGCAGATGTTGCAGAAAAGGTGAAAATAATTATTGATACAAGTGAATACGACAACGACAATAAAGGAGCCTACAAAGGAGCCTTGCTTACACGATTGCAGTCGCTTACAAATGGTATAAATGGCATGATTTTTGTACAGGACGAAATCAATGCAACCGAGTTGTTCGACAAAAATGTTATTGTTGATTTAAGCAGAGTTGGTTCAAGCGAAACTAAATCGCTTATTATGGGTATGCTTGTGCTTAAATTACAGGAGCACAGAATGACAACTGCCGAAAGCATAAACCAGCCACTGAAGCATATTACTGTGCTTGAAGAAGCACACAATCTGCTTAAACGAACATCTACAGCACAGTCAACAGAGGGTGGAAATCTTGCTGGTAAAAGTGTAGAAATGCTTGCAAATGCTATTGCCGAAATGAGAACCTATGGCGAGGGCTTTATTATTGTAGACCAGGCACCAGGGCTTCTGGATATGTCTGTAATAAGAAATACAAACACAAAAATCATCATGCGATTGCCAGATTTAACCGACAGAGAGCTTGTGGGTAAATCTGCAAACCTTAACGATGACCAGATTACAGAGCTTGCAAAGCTGCCATGTGGTGTTGCAGCTGTTTATCAGAATGAATGGG
>JAXJDU010000191.1:0-3990 GCA_036301785.1 Acutalibacteraceae bacterium
AGGGGTGTTACCCCTCGACCCCAAAAGCCTTTAAAAAGGCTTTACCCAAACTTTAAGTTTTGGTTTGTGCGTGTCTTTGTGTGACTGCGAAGCAGTCACATAAACTACAATTTTTATAACGCTGGTAACTCAATTGTTGACAATGATTTGTAATTATAGTAGAATTTAATTGATTAAACTATGGTATACTTAGGGATATTATATATTTTAATCCCAAAATAATGCTTACATGAACAGAGAATATTATTAGGGTTTTTAAACAGGTACATAAAACTTAATCATGTTAATGTAAATACTAAATACTAAGAAAAGCTTAGAAGGTGTAAATAATGAGAAGAATTCCATTTAATGTACCACCATATATCGGTAAAGAGGACGAATATATAAAAAAGGCAATCGACAGCAGAAAAATCTGTGGTGACGGTGAATTTACAAAGCTGTGCAATACAAAGCTGGAGCAGCTTACAGGTGCAAAAAAAGCTTTGATAACAACATCAGGTACCTCTGCACTTGAAATGTCAGCTCTGCTTTCAGAAATTAAAGAGGGTGACGAGGTTATTATGCCTTCATATACCTTTGTTTCTACAGCAAATGCCTTTGTATTAAGAGGAGCAAAAATTGTATTTGTAGATATTCGTCCTGATACAATGAATATAGACGAAAATTTAATTGAGGCTGCAATTACACCAAAAACAAAGGCTATTGTGCCGGTACATTATGCTGGTGTTGCATGTGAAATGGACAAGATATGCGAGGTTGCCCAAAAGTACAATCTTGTGGTAATAGAAGATGCTGCACAGGGTGTGATGAGCTATTACAATGGTAAGGCACTTGGCTCGATTGGTGATTTTGGTTGCTTCAGCTTTCACGAAACTAAAAACTATAGTATGGGTGAGGGTGGAGCTGTGCTTATTAATAATGAGCATGCTGTGGAAAGAGCCGAAATAATACGAGAAAGGGGTACAAACAGAACTAAGTTTTTCAGAGGTCAGGTAGATAAATATACATGGGTAGATATAGGCTCGTCTTATCTGCAAAGTGAGCTTAACTGTGCGTATCTTTACGCACAAATCGAAAACCCGGAGATTATAAACGATAACAGAATTAAAGCGTGGAATAAATATTATGAAGCATTAAAGCCACTTGAAGAAAAAGGCTATATTCAGTTGCCTGTTATACCACAGGGCTGTGTTCATAATGCTCATATGTTTTATATAAAAACTAAGGATTTAACCGAGCGTACAGCACTTATAGCCTTTTTAAAGGAAAACGGTGTTAACGCTGTATTCCACTATATACCACTACACTCATCACCAGCTGGCAGGCAGTTTGGCGTGTTTAGTGGTGAGGATAAATACACAACAAAAGAAAGCGAAAGAATACTTCGCTTGCCTATGTATTACAATATAGAAGAAAACGATGTGCTGCATACAGCAAGCATGGTTACACAATTCTATACCTGTAATAAATAATTTCAGCTTATAAACGGAAAGGTAATGCTAATCTCTTTTTAAATGGTGCAACGGTGTGCAAAGCTGGTTTTCTCAAAACGAGAATATCAACGCAGGCTACAGGTTGTTTAAACAGAGATTAGCATAATATTGTAATATGAAAAAATTAGTAATTATCGGTGCAAACGATTTTCAGAATCAGCTTATAAAAAAAGCTAAAACTCTTGGCTATCAGACCCATGTTTTTGCATGGGAGGACGGTGCAGTTGGTAAGGATAATGCCGACTTTTTTTATCCGATAAGCATAATAGAAAAAGAAGAAATATTAGAAAAGTGTAAAGAAATCAAGCCGGACGGAGTATGCTCTATTGCGTCAGACCTTGCAACGGTTACGGTTAATTATGTTGCTGAAAATTTAGGTCTTGCGTGTAATTCAACTGCCCATATAAAAATGCAGACTAATAAATACGAAATGAGAAAAGCACTGTTAAGTGCAGGTGTTGCTTGTCCTCGTTTTCTTATTGCAGACGAAAGCCTTGATATTGCACAGCTTAAAGATTTTACCTTCCCTATTATTGTAAAGCCTACCGACCGTTCAGGAAGCAGAAATATAACAAAGCTTGAAAGCCTTGACGGATTAGCAGAAGCAATCAGGGGAGCATGTCAGGCTTCGTTTGAAAAAAAGGCTATCATAGAGGAATACATCAGTGGTGATGAATACAGTATGGAAACCATTACATATAACGGTAAGCATACATTTTTAGCCACAACAAAAAAATATACAACAGGTGCACCTAATTTTATAGAAACAGGCCACATACAGCCGTCAGGCTTACCTGCCGATATTGAAAAAAAGGCGATAGAGGTTGTTTTTAAAGCACTTGATGCATTAAATGTCAAAAACAGTGCAGGTCATTCTGAATTCAGAGTAGACAGCAATGGTGATATAAGAATTATAGAAATTGGTGCCAGAATGGGTGGAGATTGTATAGGCTCAGACCTTGTATATCTTTCAACAGGCAACGATTTTATGAAGATGGTTATTGATGTTGCTTGTGGTAATAAGCCACAGACTATATCAGAGCCACTTAATAACACAGCTGAAATAAAATTTATTTTTAACGAAGATGATTTAGCAGAGTTTAACAGCTATAAGGCTGAAAACGAAGATAAAATATACCGTGTAAGCGATTTTGAAATGGAGAATATGGGTAATGTTTCAGACAGCTCTACACGCATTGGCTATTATATTATCGCAAAGGTATAATGTTGGAGGCTTAGTATGAGCAAAAAAAGAATTATGATACTTGGTGCAGGCAGAGGACAGGTGGAGCTTATAAAAGCGTCTGAAAGGCTGGGCTATGAAGCTATAGTTGCAAGTATAAAGGGAAATTACCCGGGCTTTGAATATGCCAACAAGGTTGCGTATGTAGATATAACCTCTGAAAGAGATGTTTTACAAGCAGCTAAGGAGTACAGCATAGACGGAATTGCTACATCCTGTATGGACACAGCAATAGCTACACTTGGATATGTATGCGATGAATGTAGCCTTACTGGCTTAAGTCGCTCGGCTGCAAAAATGTCTGGCGATAAGCTTATTATGAAAAGAGCTTTTATTGAAAATGGTGTAAATACAGCAAAGTACATGAGGGTTAACAGCGAAAATGAGCTTGAAGCTGTAATTGAAAAGCTACAGCTGCCTCTTATTGTAAAGGCTGTAGACCTTCAGGGAAGCCGTGGGATAAATATTGTTCATACTGAAGAAAGCTTGCTTGATGCCTATAAAAGAACAATGGCAGAAACAGGCAAGGATTTTTGTATTATAGAAGAATTTATTGACGGCTATGAATTTGGAGCACAGGCATTTGTGTATAACGGTGAGGTGCTTTATGTTTTACCGTCAGGCGATATAACCTATACAGGTGTTACAAAGGTACCAGTTGGTCATTATATGCCTTTAGAGGTTGAAAACGATATTTTACAGCAGATAGAAGAAAATGTAAAAAAGGCTATAAAAGCAATTGGTCTTGATAATTGTGCAGTTAATGTTGATATGATAATCAAAGACGGTAAAATTTATATCATAGAATTAACTGGCAGGGTAGGGGCAAACTGCCTTGCAGAGCTTTCTTCAATTTACTATGGTATAGATGTTTACACTATGATTGCGATGACAGCAATGGGAGAAGATGTAAAAAAATATTTTGAAGAAAATAAAAAAGCTCCTACAGCTTGCTATGCAAAAATGCTTATGTCAGATAAAACAGGTGTGCTGAAAAGTATTAAAAACAATAATGCACCAAACCCAGATATTGCAGAGGTTACATTCTTTGTGCAAGAGGGTGACACTGTTAATAAATTCACCAATTCAAGAGATTGTATTGGTCAGATAATAGTAAAGGGTGAGGATATAACCACCTGCGAAAAGCTTATTGATGAGGTTATAGCTAATTTAGAGATTGAGATAGAGGAATAAAGTTGTAGTTTGTGTGATTAACAACAAACTGCGATAGAGAAAAACGCAAAGTTTAGGTCC
>JAXJDU010000192.1:0-3577 GCA_036301785.1 Acutalibacteraceae bacterium
ATCAGCAGAACAGACAGATGAACCCAAATGGTCAGCCATTCAACCCACATCAGCAGAACAGACCAGAGGAAGCAGGCAATGCTAAGCCTTTGACTGAAACAAAACCAGCTGATGTAAAGCCAGCTGACACAAAACCAGCTGACACAAAACCAGCTGATGTAAAGCCAGCTGAAACAAATCCATTTGGCACAAAGCCAGCTGACACAAATCCATTTGGTACAAAAACTGTTGACACTGTATTTGCAGAAATTGATAAGTCCTCTGGAAATGGCTTTACAGCTAATGCTCAGCACAGTGCTTTTGAAACTCCTGCAAACACATTCGGAAGTAAACCAGAGGTTCCTGCATATATGAATGTCGGCAATACTCAGGCTAATCAGCCAAAGCGTGAGATTAAATATAATGAACAGGCACTTACTCCACCAGATAAAAAGAAAACATCTATAATAATAGGTGTTTGCGTAGTTGCTGTATTGCTTCTTATCGTTGGTGTAGTTGGTCTTGCCTCAACTATGGGTGAAGGCTTCAAAGACAAGTTCGAGAAGCTTTCCAGTGGTATAGAAGATCTAGCTGCTGATTATGATAATGATGATTATGATAACGATAATGATGATTATGATTATGATAATGATGATTATTCAGATTCAGAGGATATGTATGGCTATAGTGATGTTGCTGAAAAGGTGCTGAATTATTCCTATACAGATATCGAAACAGATGAGTTTATTCAGCTTGCAGAGGTTGTGATGACTACACCTGATAACTTTGGAGTGTCTGTAGATATGGAAACTCCAGAACTAGCAGCTTATTATAATCAGGTTTCAGATATTATATGTACCACTGAGCTTGTATGGGCTCATATTGTAAATCCAGAAGGACGCTTGAATGAGTTTTTGAGCTTTGAAGAATTTAACAGCTATAAGTATTTAGAGCAAGACGAGTCAAGACGCATTTTACAGGTAGAGTTTTCTGACCACACAGAAATGGTAGCTCTGTTTGATGTTAACGATGAGATTACATTAGTAGTAAGAGCGTTATATTTAAATGGAGATGTATCAGATTATAGCCCATTGATTGATGTTGTAAATACCTTTGTTGACAATGCACAGGTAGTTTACTAAGGTTTAAAAGAGTTTAAAAAAGAATATTTATAAATAGTGGCTTGTTGTTGTAAGCATTGTGTTACAGCAACAAGCCATTACTGTTTGTTGATAAAGGTTATTGCCTTTATAAATCCTGTAAATCGGCTGCAGGTATATCGTTTTCAAGGTTATCCCGTGCAAGGTCAGTGTCTATTGCAGGGTAGGCTGACGATATTGGTTTTTCTGATTTATACGGTTTAGTGTGGAAAACTCTCTGACATGGTGGCTCTGTGCCAGTGATTACAGAATTAACATGAGCCTTTGCGTGCTTTGCTTTGCCTTGAATTTCTGGCACAGGTGGCTCTGTGTTGTGTGGTTCAGTGTGAGTTCTGTCAGGTCTTTTCATTCCCTTTTTAGCCATTGTTGTATCACCTCATATATAGCTTTTGAATAAAATACAGCTTTATGTGTGGCTGTAATCAGGTGATTTTTATGTGCTGTTTATGCTGTTTTTATGTATTTTACGCTGTAAGCATGTATTTCACGCAGTAGAATCGAAAAAGATCAAAATGTATGATAATATACAACCATAACATAACACTACAGAGCCAAGCGGTGTTATGATTCTTCCTTACAATTCATCAGGACAAAATCAAAAAAATTATCAGTACTTTTATTGCCTTTGAACTGAAAATTATCCGGAATTTTAGATGTATCCGTTTCAGAAGCTTTTGTGTAATTTTGCTTGATATTTCTCGCACGATATACAGGCTTACAAAAGTTTCTGCTAACGGGGTCCTGAATACCATTATAGCAATGGCAATTTACCTTGAATGCATATAAGGTGTGTTTAAAAGGTATCATTTGGAAGTATATTGGAATATGAAAAAAGTATTAATTTGGAAGTATATATAATAAATAAGAGTATTATAGAAGGTATATTGGAAAATGGTTTAAGGTATATTGAAAAAGGTATCATTTGGAAGTATATGGAAAGGTATAGTTGGAAGTATATTGAAAAAAGGTATTATCAGGAAGGTATATATAGAATAGGTTGTTCTATATATCGGATTCTGTTATAGAGCAGAGTATGAAGTGTATAGTTAGTTGGGAGTTTGCAGGAGCTTGTATTCAAGGCTTCTGCATTTTCTTTTACAGAAATTTTACTTATAAGCAGAGAAATGAATTTTTCATGATATAACGGTGATATTTAAAAAGAAATCTTGATATAAATATTTTATAATGTTATAATACCCAAAATGAGTTTAGCAAATTCATAATAAGGTAATATAGAGAGGTAGATATATGAAAGGTTTTCTTTACAGGATTTTATGTGGCTTTTGCCTTGGTATAAGTATTTTTGCACCAGGAATAAGTGGAAGCATTATGGCTATTATTATGGGTATATACGATAAGCTTATCGAGATAACCTCTAACCCGTTTAAAAACTTTAAAAACAATCTTAAATTTTTATTCCCTATGGGTATAGGTGCAGTGATAAGTCTGGTGCTGTTTGTGCTTGTATTCAGCTATCTGTTTGAAACCTACGAAAGCGTTGTTTATATGCTGTTTGTAGGCCTTATAGCAGGCAACTTACCGATGATATATAAAGAGGCTAACAAGAACAAATTCAAGTGGTATTATCTGATAGGTGCAGTGGTTGCTGTTGCAATTGCGTTTGCTGTTGGTGTTATGAGCAAGGGTGTAAGCTCGGCACAGACTGCTGGTGATAGTGTAAACCTTGCTTATATTGCTCTTAGTGGTGCAATTACTGGCATGGCAAGTATTGTGCCTGGTATGAGTATTTCGATGATACTTATAGTTATGGGTGTTTATGATACACTTATAGCTGCTGCAAAGTCGCTTGATATTGCTGTGATAGGCGTTGTTGGTATTGCGTTTGTGGTTGCTATGGTGCTTTTCTCAAGAGTTATTAAGTTTGTGTTTAACAGGTTTAACGGCGTTGCTAATTATATGGTGCTTGGATTTTTAGTTGGCTCAATTGGTGGTGTGGTTTGCACATTACCTGCTGGCAGCTTCAGCCTGCCTGGAATTATTATGCTTGTAATAGGCTTGCTGGTTTCGCTGTTGTTTGTATTCTTAGGTAAAAAGGTTAATATTGAGGATTACGAATAAGAAACTGTATTGTTAAATTGGAATTTATAGGTCAGAGTGGCACTCTGATGGCTTTATATCACAACGCTGTGGTTTTAATGTTTACAGTTAGTTTGTATTGATTCAAAGTATTTTTTGTTAGGGACACATGTAATGTGTCGGTGTCTTATTTGCTTTTATATTAAGCTGGAATTTTACACTCTTACAAACTATTTTTATAATATAAAACTTTTTATTATTTAAAGTGCTAATCACGCACGGTGACTTACTTTCTTACAAAAGAAAGTAAGCAAAGATTGTAAGGGAGGGAATTTCGAAATCCCCTCCCTTAACCCTCCCCACACGACCAAAGGGGGACTTTGTCCCCCTTATGGAATCCC
>JAXJDU010000193.1:0-4583 GCA_036301785.1 Acutalibacteraceae bacterium
ATTACATGTGTCCCTTATAAAAAATACTTTAAATCAGTACAAACTAACTGTAAATATTAAAATTTTATCATTGTGCTATAAAGCCATACAGAGTGCAACTCTGACCGATAAACTACAATTTATACTGAATTATTCAAGCTCAAATGCACCTGTGTACAGCTGATAATACTTGCCACGCTGTTTAATCAGCTCGTCGTGGCTACCACGCTCGATTATTCTGCCATGCTCTAAAACAATGATTAAATCGCTGTTTTTAACTGTAGACAATCTATGTGCAATTACAAATACTGTTCTGCCATGCATAAGCTTATCCATACCAGACTGTACTATTGCCTCGGTACGGGTATCGATTGATGAGGTTGCTTCGTCAAGAATCATTACAGGTGGGTCTGCAACTGCTGCTCGTGCAATTGATATTAACTGCTTTTGTCCCTGAGAAAGTCTGCCACCGTCACCACTTATTACAGTATTATAGCCTTCTGGCAACATTCTTATAAACTCATCAGCATTTGCAAGCTTTGCTGCTGCTATTACCTCTTCGTCTGTTGCGTCAAGCTTACCATAGCGTATATTTTCCATGATAGTACCAGTAAACAGGTTTACATCCTGAAGTACAATACCTAACGAATGTCTTAAATCAACCTTATTGATTTTATTTATATTAATACCGTCGTATCTTATTTTACCGTCTGCAATATCGTAAAATCTGTTAATAAGATTTGTAATAGTTGTTTTACCAGCGCCAGTAGAGCCTACAAAGGCTATTTTCTGGCCAGGCTTTGCAGTAAGCTTTATATCGTGCAGTACCATTTTTTCTGGTACATACGCAAAATCCACCTCATCAAATACAACCTCGCCACGCATTGGGGTGTAGGTTGTTGTACCGTCGCCGTGTGGGTGCTTCCATGCCCATGTGCCTGTGCGTTCTTTACACTCTGTAATTTTATCACCGTCAATTTTAGCTCTTACAAGTGTTACATAGCCGTTATTAACCTCTGGCTCTGCGTCCATAAGGTCAAATACTCGCTTTGCACCTGCAAGTGCCATAATAACCATGCTGATCTGCTGTGCAACCTGAGTAATAGGGTGCATAAAGCTACGGCTGAGAGTAAGAAACGATGCAATAGTACCAAGCTCGAAGGCATTTGTTTTTATTGCAAAAAACGCACCAGCTATTGCAACAATTACATACAGCATATAACCAAGGTTACCCATCATTGGCATAAGTGAATTTGCAAAGCTGTTTGCCTTGTAGGCATTTTCTGCAAGAGCTTCGTTCTTTTTATCAAAATCCTCTTTTGTTTTATCCTCGTGACAAAATACCTTTACAACCTTCTGGCCGTTTATCATTTCTTCGATGTATCCATTTACATCGCCCAACGACTCCTGCTGTGCCATAAAGTATTTACCACTGTTGCTTGTCACAAAGTTTGTAACAAACATCATAAGACCTATAAATATAACAACTACCAAGGTTAACTGCCAGCTCATTACAATCATAGTAACAAGTATAGATACTATAGTTATAATCGATGAAAACATCTGTGGCATACTTTGCGAAAGCATTTGTCTTAGTGTGTCGGTGTCGTTTGTATAGTGCGACATTATATCACCGTGAGTATGTGTGTCAAAATAATTTATAGGTAGCTTCTGCATTTTTTCGAACATTTCGTCACGGATTTCTTTTAATATTTTCTGACTCATAACAGCCATTAATCTGTTAGACAAATAAGCCGAAACAGTACCAACTGCAAATATCACGCACATAATAAGAATCAATCTTAACAAACCTGTGTACACCGGGCTTGGCATGGCAAGTATAGGTATAATATAGTCATCAATAAGAATCTGCAGAAATACCGAAGAAACTACAGTTGTAAGAGAGCTTAATATAATAGATACTGCAACCACTATAAGTGTAAGCTTGTGCTTAGTCATATAAGACAGCAAACGCTTAAAGGATTTCATGTCAGGCTTCTGTCCTGGTATTCTTGCACCCTTAGGTGGTCGGGAATGAGAAACGCTTTTTGCACTCATTATAATTCAGCTCCTTTCATCTGAGAATAATATACCTCACTGTAAATCGCATTTGACTTCAACAGCTCGCTATGTGTGCCTATAGCATCTATACAGCCGTTATTCATTACTATAATCTTATCTGCGTCCTGTACAGATGAAATACGCTGTGCGATGATAAGCTTTGTAGTGTCTGGTATTTCTTCCAAAAACGCCTGACGGATAAGTGCATCTGTTTTAGTATCAACAGCACTTGTTGAGTCATCAAGAATAATTACCCTTGGCTTTTTAAGCAAAGCTCGTGCAATACATAGTCTTTGCTTTTGTCCACCAGAAACATTAGTACCACCCTGCTCTATATAGGTATCGTATTTATCAGGGAATGATTCTACAAAATCATGTGCCTGAGCAAGCTGGCAGGCGTGTATAATTTCTTCATCTGTTGCATTCTGATTACCCCAGCGAAGATTTTCTTTAATTGTACCAGAAAACAATACATTTTTCTGTAAAACCACAGCAACAGAGTTACGCAATGTATCTATGTCGTAATCTCTTACATCTACATTGCCCACCTTAACAGAGCCTGTGCTTACATCATATAATCTTGAAATAAGCTGTACAAGGCTTGATTTTGAAGAGCCAGTACCACCTATAATACCAACAGTTTCTCCAGATTTAATATTAAGATTAATATTCTTTAAGCAGTAATTGTCACTGCCCTTTTTATAGCTGAAGTTTACATTTTCGAACACAACGCTACCGTCAGAAACCTCAGTAATCGGATTTTCAGGGTTTTTAATATCGCTTTCTTCCTTTAAAATCTCTACTGCTCGTTCAATAGACGCTCTCGAAATAGTAAGCATTACAATTACAATAGAGAACATCATAAGGCTTATAAGAATTGAAGAAGCGTATGTGATAAGGCTCATAAGCTGGCCTGTTGTAAAGCCAAGTTGTGGGTCGTTACCAGAGGCAACTATAAGCTTTGCACCAAACCAAGAGATAAGAACAATACAACCATATGAGCAGAAGCTCATAACAGGATTTGCCAAAGCCATAAGCTTTTCTGCCTTTGCAAAATCGTTATAAATCTCTGATGATACACCCTTAAACTTTTTGGTTTCGTAATCCTCTCTTACAAAGGATTTTACAACTCGAATACCTCTTACATTTTCCTGAACAATATTATTAAGCTTGTCGTAGGTTTTAAACACCCTGTTAAATATAGGATGTGCATTTTTTGACAGGAACATCATTGCCACACCTATAATAGGCACACAGGCTACATAAATCCATGCCAGCTGTGAATTTATTTTAAAAGAAGCGATAATTGCCACAATAAGCATAATCGGTGCACGAACAGCCATTACCATTGACATCTGGTAAGCCATCTGAATATTACCAACATCTGTTGTAAGTCTTGTTACAATACTTGATGTAGAAAATTTATCTATGTTAGAAAATGAAAATTTCTGCACATTATAGAACATATCCTTACGCAGATTTTTTGCAAAGCCTGTTGCTGCCCTTGCTGAGGTTACACCACCTGCTATACCGAAAAACAAAGACAAAAAGCTGAAGCCAACAAGCAGCAAGCCTATTTTCCACACAACGCTCATATCTCCCTTATCAACGCCATAGTCAATAAGATATGCCATATAATAAGGAATAAGCACCTCCATTACAACCTCTAACACCTTGAATATAGGAGTTATAATAGAAACCCATTTGTATTCTCTTACACTTTTTAATAGAGTAAACATATTCTCCTCCTGTTTCTGAAATTTATACTTATCATAATAAGTCCTTTAGATTACTACGCACCTTGTGGCATACATCAAGAAAAACACTATATTCTTCGTCAGAAATCCCCTTTACCATTTCGGTATCAAGCTCCTTTACGCTTTCAAGAATTTCTTTATGCACGCTTTCGCCAAGTGGTGTTATTACTATCTGCTTCAGCCTTGCATCGTGCTCAGCCTCTGAACGCTGAATATAGCCGTTTTTTTCCATATGCTTAACCACAGCTGTAACTGCTGAACGGGTAATATAAAACTCTCGTTCAATATCACGCTGATATACATTCTCATCCTTATGCTCGCAAAGGTAACCAAGTACCCAGGCGTGCATAAATGTGCAGTTGTCAACATCCAGCTTTTTACCCTGCTGTACAGTTGCACGCATCATCAGATTATTTACAGACCTCAACACAGGGCCAAGCTCTGTACCATTATCTGTATCAAAAGCCACTTTTGCACCTCCTTTTATAATGTTTAAAAGAAAACAGTTCAACAAAAAACTGTTTAACAATAAACAATATTATAGCACTAGTATTTGTTATTGTCAACAAATATATGTATATGTTTTTGTGTATAATGTATTAACTATTTTATTGGTTGACTATGAATTTTAATTGTAGTATTATGAAAACACAAACTTATTTGCGAGATAAATTGTAGTTTATCGGTCAGAGTTGCACTCTGTATGGCTTTATAGCACAATGATAAAATTTTAATATTTACAGTTAGTTTGTACTGATTTAAAGTATTTTTTATAAGGGACACATG
>JAXJDU010000194.1:0-3286 GCA_036301785.1 Acutalibacteraceae bacterium
TGACCGTACACTTGAATATGAAAGACCTGATGATATAATCGTAATTAATTCAGCAAGTGAATACTATAAGCTGACTGGTAAAAAATATAAGGTGCCAAGTGGTGGCAGTCTTAAATCAAGCTTGCCAAGCAGTGTAGATAACAGCCAGAGTATATATTTTCCTGAAGTAGGAGACCAAGGCTCTGTAGGTGCATGTGCAGCATTTGCACATGCGTATTATCAATTTACCCATGAAATGAATAAATCACAGGGTATACCTACTACACCAGAAAATACGTTTTCTCCCAAGTGGGCATATAACATTCAAAATGGTGGAGTTGATAGTGGTTCGGTATCAGATTATTTATACAGATCTATGTCGTGGCAGGGTGTTGCACAAATGCCGTTTGCTCCTTATGATAATGATTATCTGTCTTGGATTCCAAAAGAAGAGGCGTGGAGCAATGCCTTAAAATATAAGGTTAAGAGTTATCAGTATTTTGATGATGTTGGTTTAGAGGAATCCAGAATTACCTCTGCTGATGATAGTGATTTAGACGCTATAAAAACAGCTCTGAGCAATGGTGAGGTTCTTACATATTCAACTCTGGTATATAGCTGGAAATCAGCTAAGCTGAAAACCAACCCAATGGCACCAGAGAATGCAAAATATGCAGGACAAGAGGTTGTAGTAGTGCAAGACGGCAACGAGGGTGCTCATAGAATGGCACTTGTTGGCTATAACGATAATATCTGGACAGATATTAACAATAATGATAAAGTGGACGCTGGAGAAATGGGTGCGTTTAAAATTGTAAACTCATGGGGTGAGAGCTACTGTAATGGTGGCTTTGCATGGGTAGCCTATGATGCCTTAAATGATGAATACTCCTCTGTAGAGGGTGCACCTGCTTATAAGAATAAGGGTGCGATTTTTGAATATGTCGCAAGAATAGATGTTGAGCCTGTAAAAGATAATTCTGATATGTACTTAAAATGTACGCTTAATACCTCAAACAGAGCAGATGTAGATGTTTACCTTATTGCAGAGAAAAATGGTACCGTGAAAACAGAGCCTGGCTTTGCAACTACTAAGCATAATATATATGCTGGTGAATTTGCTTTTGATGGTACAAAAAATTCAAGTGATGGTACAGTCGCTTTTGCACTTAATAGTGTAGTGCCAGATATAAGCAGTGAGAATTTTCACGAATATAGCTGGAGTGTCAGATTTGTAGACAAAGCGAATAACGGAACAATTCTTACTGTAAAGGATGTTGCAATTGTTGATGTGGGTGAAAATAAGGTTTACACTCCACAGGGCTTTGCTCCATTCACTTTAGATGGTAGTGAAAAAACAGTAGATATTACATCAGCAACAATAAACGATGTTGTAATTTATTATGTCGGTTATTATAATCCTACTCTGCATTATAAGATTTGTAACGGGCAGTGGCAAACAGTACAAATGGAGAAAAATTCTGAACGCTATGGCTATACACATAAGTTTGTTATACCGTCAGAAGATATCGTAGATGTTACCCTGTACTTTACAGACTCAGACGGTGATGTAGACGATAACAATGGTAAATATTATAAAGCCGTCAGACAACTTAATTGCTATGTAACAGAAAATCAAGCTAAGCCATTGTCAGCAAGTGTTAAAATGGACAGCGTGCCAGATATAAACAAGCTGATGAACTTTATAGCTACAGCAGACGGTGGTTATGCTCCATACAGGTATGAATTTATATTCACAAAACTTGATGACGGAACAGAAAAGATAAGAGCATATGAACACAAAGATGTAGCACAGTGGCATATAAGATATGAGGGTGATTACAGAATAACAGTAAATGTTAAAGACCAGTCAAATAAGGTGATCACAGCAAGTCTTGATTTTTATGCCGAGAATAAGCATTTTGAGTTTGCATCATTTACAGCAAATCCAGATAAACAGATTATGACAGGTGATACTATTAAATTTACTGCTGTGTCTGATTTTGAGAGTATTATATCTAGAGGCACAGAGTACAGCATGTATGATTTTGTTATCAAGAATACAGATACAAATGAGGTTGTATACACTACAACAAAAAGATCAGATGAATCTCATATGAGCTATAGAAAAAGTACAAATTATCTTTCATGGATGCCACGAAAGGCAGGCAAGTATTCTATTACAATTTCTTCTACGGATGGTAGCAACGACTATGCTGAAAAGTCACTGGAGTTTACCGTTGCCGAATACAACGGTTCAATTCTAGGTGACGCAGATAACAGTGGTAAGGTAAATATTACCGATGCAATACTTGTTATGAAGTATAACATAGGTGGATTAGATGATTCAAAGCTGTGGCTAAGGCTTTCTGATGGTAACGATGATAGCAAGGTTGATTTGCGAGATGCAATTTATATCATGAAATTTATCGTTTCTGATAAAAACGCTGCTAATGTAGGTAAAGTGAATTACAAAGAGCTACCAACCGAGCCACCAACAGAAGCTCCGACTCAAAAGCCAACCGAAAAACCAACCGTGCCACCAACAAACCCTATACCTAAGAATATTGTTACCTTCACGAATTCTTACAACTGGGGTGGTACAATGTATTGCTACTATTGGTCAGATACAAATAAGAGTATGACAGCATGGCCAGGTAAGCCAATGACAAAGTCAGGCACTAATCCACAGGGTCAAGCCTTATATACATACGAAGTGCCAGGTGAAGCTACCTATGTAATATTTACAAATGGCAGTGCACAAACAGTAGATATCCCTTATAGTGGTGGAGAGATAAGATGCTATCCTACAGATACCGATTCTAAGGGACATTATAATGTAAAAACATGGTAAAATAGGTCAAACAAACACTGTTTAATATAAAGCTAAGCTACTTGATTAAACAGTGTTTGTATTATAGAAAAAAGGAGAATATATAATGAGGAATCAAAAACGCAGATTACTGTCAGCAGTCTTATCTGCAACAACAATTATGTCAATGCTTACATCGGTAACAGCTGTTGCTGCTGATAATGTCAGTGTTGATATTCCTGATGATGTAATCACAAAAGTTTCTGAGCAGGGTAAGGCAGTAAGTAATCAGCAAGCCAGCACAGCAGTAGCTGTTGATAATAATGTAAATCAACAGTATTATGGTGCAACAGGTGACCGTACACTTGAATATGAAAGACCTGATGATATAATCGTAATTAATTCAGCAAGTGAATACTATAAGCTGACTGGTAAAAAATATAAGGTGCCAAGTGGTGGCAGTCTTAAATCAAGCTTGCCAAGCAGTGTAGATAA
>JAXJDU010000195.1:0-9322 GCA_036301785.1 Acutalibacteraceae bacterium
GAGAAGAAGGAGTGGTTAAAAACTCTTACAGGCGTTTCACTAGGTAGTGATGCATTCTTCCCATTCGGTGACAATATCGAAAGAGCTAAGAGAAGTGGCGTTGAGTTTATTGCACAGCCAGGTGGTTCAATCAGAGATGATAATGTTATCGACACTTGTAACAAGTACGGTATGGCTATGTGCTTCACAGGTATCAGACTATTCCACCACTAATATATAATAAAGGAAGATTACAATGAAGGTTTTAATGATAGGCTCAGGTGGCAGAGAGCACGCTTTAGTTAAAAAGCTTGTTGAAAGCCCAAGAGTAACCAAGCTATACACAGCACCAGGTAACGGTGGTATTTCTTGCGACAGCGAATGTGTAAACATTTCTGTAATGGATAAGGAAAAAATGGTTGCCTTCGCTAAAGAGAATAACATTGATTTAGCATTTGTAGCACCAGATGACCCTCTTGCAGCAGGTATGGTAGACGCTTTTGAAGAGGCTGGTATCCGTGCCTTTGGTCCAGATGCAAAGGCTGCTGTAATAGAGGCAAGTAAGGTTTTCTCTAAGGACCTTATGAAGAAATACAACATACCAACAGCAGAGTATGAGGTATTCGACAACGCAGACAAGGCTATTGAATATATCGAAAGCCGTAATGAATTCCCTGTAGTAATCAAGGCAGACGGTCTTGCACTTGGCAAGGGTGTAATTATTGCAAAGTCATTTGACGAGGCAAAGAACGCTGTAAAGTCTATAATGGAAGATAAGAAATTTGGCGAATCAGGCAACAAGGTTGTTGTTGAGGAGTTTTTAACAGGTCCAGAGGTTTCTGTACTTTCATTTACTGACGGTAAAACAGTTAAGCCAATGGTATCATCAAAAGACCATAAAAGAGCTTATGACAATGACGAGGGCTTAAATACAGGTGGTATGGGTACAATCAGCCCTAACCCTTACTATACAGATGAGCTGGCAGAGGAATGTCAGAAGACTATCTTTGAGCCAACTATCAAGGCAATGGTAGCAGAGGGCAGACCTTTTAAGGGCTGTTTATACTTCGGCTTGATGATGACACCAAAGGGACCAAAGGTAATTGAGTATAATGCTCGTTTTGGTGACCCAGAGGCTCAGGTAGTATTACCAAGACTAAAGACAGACTTAGTTGACATTATCGACGCTGTAATTGATGAAAAGCTTGACGAAATCGAAATCGAATGGTCAACAGATGCATCAGCATGTGTTGTTATGGCAAGTGGTGGCTACCCAGAGGCTTATAAGAAGGGTATCGAAATCACAGGTCTTAACGATAAGGGTAATGTAGATGGTGCTACAGTTTACCACGCAGGCACAACATATACAGACGGCAAATTCTATACAAACGGTGGTAGAGTTTTAGGCGTTACAGCTTCTGCTCCAACACTGGACGAGGCTTTAGAAAAGGCTTATGCTGCTGTTAAGAAAATTCACTTTGACGGTGCACACTACCGTACAGATATCGGAAGAACAAAATAATTAACCTGATATAATAAAAAGGCAACCATTTCAGTACAAACTGCTATGGTTGCCTTTCGCTTTTCTGTATTCAATTAAATGTTGATAAATTTAAATTTGTTTTATACTATTTTTCTTTTAACAGGTAGACATCTTTTCGGCATATTTTTCACCTGACTTCATAGCCTGTCCTTAATAGGCGTCAGCCTTGCTATGGTATGCTATTCGTCAGATAAAAAATCTGCTCGAAAATCTTATCCAATGTTTAAAACAGAAATAGTATTAATCTATTTTAAATAGATTAATATAATAATCATAAGCTGTTGAGCATTCTTCAATAGGCAAATTTGTTTCTTTCACTAAATAATCAACTGCTTCTTCTTTAGTTCCAAATTGCTTTAATATTGTTGTAACCTCTGACATTTTATTTAATGCATTATCAAATTCTAGAAAGGTTATACTTTTATCACTTAATTGATATAACTGATGTTTTAACATTTGCATTAAATTTGCGTCTGCTATTCTTTGATAATCTTCATTCTTAATCTTTTTACCTGCAAACAATTCATTTATTGTTATACCCAATATATCACATAATGGTTCATACAAGGATGCTTCAGGCAAGCAATTTCCATTTTCCCATTTTGAAACGGACTTATTGGTTGTATTTAACATTTCGGCAAGTTGGTTTTGTGTCATATTTTTACTTTTACGACATTCGGCAATAAACTTTCCGATTTTAATTTGATTCATAATATCACTCCTTCGGTATATAATATACTCTCATATCGTTAGCAATTAAACCCATTAAAAGTAGAATTATAAATTGAATTTTATAAAGAAAATTATAACATATATCAGCCTAATCTTCAAATATTCAAAAGAGAATAGCTGTTTAAGACTCTATGAGTGAATTGTTTATATATCTTACTACAAAATTCAAGTATTTCAGTTTTTGTCATAAAACTTAAAATCACGGTTATAATTTCATCATTATTTTTAAATAATAGTTTATAAGGGGCTGATATTATGAAAAAAATAATTTTAGAAATAATAGCAACATTTGTTGTTGTGCTGGGAGTTTTTGCAGGTGGTAGTCTTATTAAAAACAGTGTTAAGGCTGTAGATATTTACAAAGTAACCGAGCAGTCCGTAGAGGATATAGTTATCTGCTCTGGAAAAATAGAGTATAAGGAATCCTGTGCAGTAACGCCACCAACAGCTGGAATTATAACTGATGTCGCTGTTAAAAAAGGTGATATGGTAAATAAAGATGATGTATTATTTACCATGGTAACAGATTTAAGTAGCGAAGGCTTACCACAGATTAATAATTCATTAACCGAAATGGTCGATAATAAAACAATAAGCATAAAAGCACCTGTGTCGGGTACAATTTTAAATATAGAAGCTATGGTAGACGATACCGTTACAAGCCTTAAAGAAATTGCAACTATTGTGAACAGTAAAGACCTTTGTGTAAGTTTACCTGTCAGTGAAAGTAAAATCGCACAGCTTAAAACTGGTCAGCCTGTAAAAATTACAGGCAGTGCTATGGGAGAAAGTACCTATGAGGGTGTTATATCAGAAATAGATAACATAGCACAGCAGGTAGTAAGCACAACAGGTAAAGAAACAGCAGTAGATGTTGTAGTGGATATTTTAAATGCAGACGAAGCAATAAAAAAGGGCTACACAGCAAAATGTGCAATTACAACAAACAGAAAAGAAAACAGCTGTATAGTGCCTTATAATGCCATAGAAATGATAAATGAGGATAAAGGTAATGTGTATTTATATAATAACGGTAAGGCTGTAAAAAAATCTGTAAGCGTAGGTAACGAGTATAAAGACGGGGTAGAGGTTTTGTCAGGATTAAAAAATAATGATTATATTATAGCTATATCAGATAATATCAGTACATCAGATACAGTAAGGGTTAACAGGCTGGTGAATAGTGTTAATGGTTGAAGAAATAATAATTTATCCGTTTAAAAGTCTTTTACGAAAAAAGGGCAGAAGCCTGCTGACAATTTTAGGTGTTGCCATTGGTGTGTGTTCTGTTATAATTATAAGTAGTATAGGCTCGTTTGGTACGATTGCTGTGAATAATGAGCTTAACAGCCTTGGAATGGGTGGCTTGACAATCGCTGTAAAAAACAGTGACACACCACTTGCTGACAACGAGCTAAAGGCTGTACGCAAAACTGCTGGTGTTTTAACAGCTACGCCAGTATATATGGAAACCACCGAGGCTTTTTCGTCATCTGGTAAGGGCGAAAAAGCTGTGGTGTGGGGTATAGATGACAACGCTAAAGAGATAGTATCGTTACAGCTTTTGTATGGTAACCATATAAAAAAATCAGATGTTTCAGAAAGCTTGTCGGTTTGCATGGTAGACCAGAGCTTTGCACAGGCTATGTATGGCAAGGATAACGCAGTAGGACATAAAATCTCTTTAGCAGTTGATGGCAATACAGAGGAATTCACAATAATTGGTGTAATAAAAACTGGTGGCAGCCTGCTTCAGACAGCTATGGGGAATTATGTGCCTGATTTTGTATATATCCCTTATACAACTATGCAAGCACTTAACGGCTCGGCAAATTATGCCCAGATTATCACCAAAGCCACACCAAATACTGATATATCAGCACTTGCAACCAGTATTGAAAGCACCCTTACTTTTTTAAACGGTACAAAAGACAGTTATACTGTAACTAACCTTGCAAAGCAAAAGGAGTCGCTGACAAATATATTAAGTATAGTAACAACTATTCTGTCTGCTGTGGGTGCAGTGTCGCTTATAGTTGCAGGCTTGAGTATTATGACAGTAATGCTTGTGTCGGTTGGTGAAAGAAAAAGAGAAATCGGAATAAAAAAGGCAATTGGTGCAAGCAGATTTATTATTGTGCGGGAGTTTTTAAGTGAAGCACTTATGCTTTCACTTATTGGTTGTGCAGTTGGCTTGCTTATATCATTTTTATTGGTTTTAACAAGCAGCAGATTTTTGAATATTCCAATAGCAATCGATATAAAAACAGTGGCAGTTACCTGCCTGTTTTCTGTAGCCATGGGTGGTGTTTTTGGTGTATACCCTGCAATGCTTGCAGCAAAGCTTAATCCGGCAGAAACATTAAGGTCTTTATAATACGGAGTTGAATTTATGAGTTATTTTTGCAATCCTAATCTTCCAGACTCACCAGTTACAGCTGTTGTTGTGTCTGGTGAATATGGCTATATAATACAGGAGCTTAACAGGCTGGGCGTTAACACCATAACCACCCAGCCAAGCAACACTTTACCATACTACGAGCGTTACCACCCTGATATGCAGCTTTCTTATTTCAGAAAAGGCTATGCAGTAGTAAATAAAAATACACCCAAGCTTGCAAAACAGCTTGCTGGTATAGGTGTACAGCTTTTAGAATCAGACAGCAAAATTTCGCCGGAATATCCTTTTAATATATATTATAATCATGTTATTATTGGTAATCTGCTTATAGGCAAAAGGGATTATATCGATACAGCAGTTTACAATTATTGCCACGAAAATAATTTTAAAATAATAAACACAAAGCAGGGCTATACAAAATGCTCTACAGCTATAGTAACAGAAAATGCAATTATTACCTCTGATAACAGCATTTACAACAGCTGTAAAAGCTTTGTTGATGTGCTGAAAATAGAGGCTGGCTGTATCAGCCTATATGGCTATGACTATGGATTTATCGGTGGATGCTGTGGTAAGCTGAGTGGTGATATACTGGCATTTACCGGTAAGATAAGCGACCATAAAAGCTATAACGATATAAAGGCTTTTTTACATAATCATAAAGTCAATATATTAGAGTTAACCAATAAACCACCTGTTGATATAGGCAGTATTATACCAATAAAACAAATTAAGGGTTAAAAAAATTAATACATTGATTTTAAAGCGTTATGTTTAATTTTTGAAATATACTAAAAACAGATAGCTTTTTTATACCCGTAATAGCTTGACACTTTGTTGTAAATGCATTAAAATAAAGTAAATGTGTGTGTTCGGATTTATTTTAATAATATAGAAGCTACAGCTCAGGAAAATTCCTGACTTACTTAAATATAATTTATTATGCTGTTACTCAGCACCATATACTGAAATTACACTATGCAGAGTATAATTTCAGCACAAGCAGGTAGAATTCTATATTATAGTACAAGTCAAAATAAATTATTTTTAAAGCAGTTTTGTGTTGGCACCGTTTGCGACACAAAATATAAGGCTGTTTTTTTAAATGATTTTCATATACATAATTTAATAATGGAGGTCTATTTAGTGGCTAATAATCTAAAAAAGCCTGTCAAAAGCTCAGAGAAGAGCAAAAAGGTTGTTAAAAACAAAAAGTTTAAGACCAAAACTAGACAGGTGTCTAAGTATAACCCAAAAGCGAACTCTAAAAATAAGGGTAAACGCCAGGGTGGTAAGAACTCTTTTGCAAATAAAGAGAATCAGGCTTCAATCAAGGTTGCTTTTTTGGGTGGCCTTAATGAAATAGGTAAGAATATTACACTGTTTGAATGCTGTGGCGATATGTTCTTACTTGATTGTGGTATGGCATTCCCTGATGGTGAAATGCTGGGTGTAGATCTGGTTCTTCCGGATTTTACCTATGTAAGAGAAAATATTGATAAAATAAAAGGTATTGTTATTACTCACGGACATGAAGACCACATAGGTGGCTTGCCTTATCTTCTGAAGGATTGTAATATCCCAGTGTATGGTACAGCTCTTTCAATGGGTCTTGTTGGTAACAAGCTGAAGGAGCACAACCTGGTTTCATCTGCACAGCTTAATGTTGTAAACGCTGGTGATGTTATAAAGCTAGGCTGTATGAGTGTAGAGCTTATCCATGTGAATCACTCAATACCAGATTCTGTAGGCGTTGCAATTCATTCACCTGCTGGTACAATTGTGCATACAGGTGACTTTAAAATCGACTTTACACCTGCTGGTGGCGATATAATCGACCTTGCAAGATTTGCCGAGCTTGGTAAAGAGGGTGTGCTTGCATTGATGGCAGATTCCACCAATGCTGAGCGTCCTGGCTATACAAAAACTGAAGCCAAGGTACAGGAAAGCTTCGAGCGTTTATTCATAAGAGCAAAAAATCAAAGAATTATAATTGCAACCTTTGCTTCTAACCTGAATAGAATACAGCAGATTATAAACTGTGCTTATGCAACAAACCGAAAGGTTGCCTTTTCGGGAAGAAGTATGTTAAACTATATGCAGGTAGCTACAGAGCTTGGTTATATTGATGTGCCTGCTGGTGTAATTATAGATATTGATTTGTTAAGACAATACCCACCAGAGCAGATTGTACTTGTTACAACAGGTAGTCAGGGCGAGCCGATGTCTGCATTGTCAAGAATGGCATACTCTGACCATAGAAAGGTATCTGTAGGTAAAGGTGATTTTATAATCATTTCTGCCAACCCAATTCCAGGCAACGAAAAGCTTGTTGGTAATGTAATAGATGAGCTGTTAAAGCTTGGCTGTGATGTAGTTTATGAATCTATGTACGAGGTTCATGTTTCGGGCCATGCCTGTCAGGAAGAGCTTAAAATTATCCATAACCTTGTTAAACCAGAATTTTTTATTCCGGTACATGGCGAGCAAAAGCACCTGCGTAAGCACGCAGATTTAGCTGTAAGCCTTGGTATGGAGAATGACAATATATTTATAGGCGATGTAGGCAATGTGGTTGAGTTTAAAAATCACACAATGAAGCAGCTGGCGTCAGTACCTTCGGGCAAGGTATTTGTTGATGGTCTTGGTGTTGGCGATGTAGGCAGCATTGTACTGCGTGACAGAAAGCACCTTGGCACAGACGGCCTGATTATAATTGTAGCTGCACTTGATATTGTAGACGGCTATGTTGTAAGTGGTCCTGATATTGTATCAAGAGGCTTTGTATATGTAAGAGAGTCGGAGCAGCTGTTGGATGAGGTTAGAAGAATGTCAAGCGAGATTCTTGACGATTTCGCTAACAGAAGGGTTCACGAGTGGAACTTAATTAAGAATAAAATTAAAGATGATGTTTCTAAGCATATCTTCAGCAAAACACGCAGAAGTCCAATGATTCTGCCAATTATTATGGAAGTTTAATTATTAAAATAAAGGGAGGAAATCAGCTTGAAAAGAAAAATATGGACAGTTACACCTATCTTCTTGGTGTTTTCAGCTGCTATACTTGCTATGGCTGCTTTTTCCTCCCGTTGGAATCCTTATGTATTCATCACAGAAATGATAATAGCACTTATGTCTGTGATTATTGTATTTTTTGGTATCCGTAGATTTAACTACCATATAAACCGTACAATCAAAACAGCTGCTCAAAAGCTTGGTAAGGATAATCTCGATCACCTTAACCAGTTTAATATACCAATCGCAGTTACAGGCTCTCACGAGGATATTGTATGGTGCAACGATTGCTTTAAAAGAGTAATGGCAAATGGTAAGGAATGCAGTGGCGACATTATCGCACAGTATATACCAAATACAGGATTAGATAATATTCTGTCATCAGATGGTGCCGATGTAATATATCGTGAAAGACGATACACCGTTATAGGTTATGAGCTTTCTGAAAAATCAGCAGTGCTGTATTTTATAGATGATACATATTATAAAGAAACAACAGATGAATATATGAAATCCCGACCACTTATCGCAACTGTTGAGTTCGATAATATTCAGGAGTTCGAAAAAGACGATGACCAGCAGCTCTCCTATGTTACTGTAAATGTAGAAAATGCAATTCAGAAATGGGCAAATAAATACTCTGGCTTGTATAAAAAGCTGTACAATGGCAGATACATGATTGTTTTTGAAGAGAGAGTTATCGACGAGCTTACAGACGGTGATTTCAGTATTCTTGATGAGATTAAAGAAATACCACTTGAAAATGTTATATGTGCACCTACAATTTCAATAGGTATAGGCAGATGTGCAGAAAACTTCAAGCAGTGCGAGCTATGGTCAAGAAATGCACTTGATATGGCACTTGGCCGTGGTGGTGACCAGGTTGCAATTAAAACCAAGGACCAGTTTTTGTTCTATGGTGGTACATCACAGGGCTTTGAAAATACCGACAAGGTGCGTACAAGAGTTATAGCAGGCTCGGTTATTCAGCATATAAAATCAAGTGACCATATTCTTATTATGGGTCACCATAATTCCGACATCGATTGCGTAGGTGCAGGTATCGGACTTTGGAGTAGCATTACAAAGGATATGAAAAAGCTTGCCAGAATTGTTGTTAAAAAGGAACATACAGTTGCAGGCTCGCTGATTTCGTTTATGGAGGAGTATGGTGACGGCGATTTGTTTATTTCGCCAGAAAACGCACTTCATACTATTACAGAAAAAACCCTGCTTATTATAGTAGACACGCATACACCTAGCTTTTTAGAGGATGTAGAAATCTATAAAAAGGCAAGCAGAGTTATTGTTATAGACCACCATAGATTGATGGTCAATAAAATTTCAAACTCAGTTGTATTTTACCACGAGCACCATGCTTCATCTGCTGCCGAAATGGTAACAGAGCTTATACAGTATATGGGTGATAAAGGTTTGACAAAGCACGAAGCTGCTGCGTTGCTTGCTGGTATTACATTAGATACGAAGAATTTTGTATTAAAAACAGGTGTGCGTACTTTTGAAGCAGCAGCTTATCTTCGCAGAAAAGGTGCAGACACCGTTGGTGTAAAAAGATTATTTGCAAATTCACTTGATAATTACAAGTCAAAGTTCAAGCTTGTATCGGGTGCCGAAATATTTAACCGTTGTGC
>JAXJDU010000196.1:0-2043 GCA_036301785.1 Acutalibacteraceae bacterium
GATGAGCTCAGTCTTGCCTCGGCTATTACTGTTGTTACAGTTTATTATAAGCTCGAGGACGATATCAAAGACAGCTCATTTATAAAGTCTTTACCGTCACGCTTATTAAAGCCTGTTGCGTCAGGCTGGAGAAAGAAATCTCTGAAAAAATATCCCGAGGTAGACAAAATTGTAGGTGAGCTGAACGATAATCAGGCAAGGGCAGAGGCTCTGGAAAATCCTGATATAGACCAATCAGCCGAGCCTACAGCTGTTATGATGCAAAAGCTTATGCTTTTGCTGGCAAAAAATGATGAAGAAAAAGCTATATTCGGAGAATTCGGGTATTTTCTTGGCAGGTGGATATATTTAATGGACGCTGCCGATGATTATGATAAGGATATAAAAAAGAAGAATTTTAATCCTTTTGTATACGCATTAAAGGATAAACAGCTTACTCAGGAGCAAAGAAGTGAATATATAAATTCAGTTTTAAATGTAACTGCAAGCCGTATTGTTGCTGCATTTAATCTTATGCAGGTAAAAAGCTTTACAGCAATAGCAGAAAATTTAGTAACTATGGGTCTGGGAGAAATGCAGAAGAAAATAATTTTTGATAAAAATAAAGATAAGAATGAAGATAGAATCAAGAAAGGATAATCTATATGAAAGAACCTTACAGCGTATTAGGTGTATTACCAACTGCAACAGATGAAGAAATAGCAAGAGCATACAGGGAGCTGGCAAAAAAATATCATCCAGATAATTACACAGACAGCCCGTTGGCTGATTTTGCAACTGAAAAAATGCAGGAAATTAACGAAGCCTACGACTATATAAGAAAGCAACGCAGAGAGCAAGGCAGCACCTATGGCAGTGGTTACTCTGCCTCATCTTACGCAGGGTATTCAAACTCAAGATACCACGATGTGCGTATGATGATTAAGAATGGCCGCATAGCAGATGCTGACCAGATTTTAAGTGGTGTGCCTAATTCAGACAGGTCAGCTGAATGGTACTTTCTGAAGGGTACAATTTTATATCGCAAGGGCTGGACAGAGCATGCCAACAGCTATTTTCAGCAGGCGTACGATATGGAGCCTACTAACAACGAATACAGAGCAGCATATCACCAGATGAGAGAAAAGCGTAAAGGGGAGTATGGTGGCTATAATCATACAAAGCCTAAGGATATAGGTGGTGGCTGCACAAACTGCGATTGCTGTACAGCCTTATGCTGTGCCGATTGTTGCTGTGAGTGCATTGGCAGCGACCTTATAAGCTGCTGCTAAGGTGTGAATTATGCAGAAAAACACCTTTAATGTAGCTTTGTGTGGCATTATTTCTGCACTAGGCGTGGTAATAATGATGATTACAGCTATTGTACCAATAGCAACCTATGCCACACCTGCTTTAGCAGGTATTATAACAGCAGTTATAGTTATAGAGGTTAACAAAAAATGGGCTTTAGCTTCTTATTTTGTTGTAAGTGTGCTGTCGGTTTTAATAGTACCCGACAAAGAGGCTGTAGCCTTTTATATTTTATTTTTCGGGTACTACCCTGTACTCAAGCAGATTATAGAATCTAAAATTAAGCCTGTGCTGTTGCAATGGTTATTAAAAATACTCGCCTTTTCAATAGCTGCTGTACTTGTTTACTATATAGCAATATATTTTTTAGGTGTGCCTGCAGATGAATTTGTGTTGTTTGGTGTAAATTTACCAGTAATATTTTTAATTGCAGGTATTGTGGTTTTTGTGATGTTTGATTATTCAATGTCAGGTGTAATAGTTACATATGTAAATAAATACAGAGAAAAGCTTTTTGGTAAATGGTTGAGCGATAAATTGTAGTTTGTGTGATTAACAACAAACTGCGTTAGAGAAAAACGCAAAGTTTAGGTCCAGCCTTTTCAAAGGCTGGTGGGGTCGAGGGGTAACACCCCTCGCAGGTTTACGCAATCAATTTACTTCTTAAATTGGTTACATTAGACAGAGTCCTTAACACGCCTCAAGAATATTTAAAAATGCCATTTTCAATGGCATTTTTAGAAAAAACTATGA
>JAXJDU010000197.1:0-2890 GCA_036301785.1 Acutalibacteraceae bacterium
ACCTTGTACTGTGGAGAGCTGTCGAACTCGAATAGAGCACCCTCGTTAGCAACACCGTTTAGGTTTAGGTACCATAGGTTTGCAGCCTCGTCATAGTTCATCTTGAATGCTTCGTTGTCTGGCTGCCAAGCGTTTGTACCTAGTAGACCGTCGTTACCAACTACGATATACTCGTAAGCTGTTGGATCCCAGTCTGCTGGTAGCTCTGTTACTTCTGCAGAAGCAGAAATAGCAGCCATTGATACTACTACTGCTGATGATAGTAGAATACTAGCTAGTTTTTTCATTGGAAAGTTCCTCCTAAAAAATAATATTATTTTCCGAAGTCCATGCTTCAGTAAGCATATTATACTACACCAATCTTTTTAAAGTCAATACACATACCTTAAATTTGTAACTAAATTGTTAATTTTGTTACTTAATTACAAATTTATATGCTATTTATATTGATTATACTATAGCACTTTGTATGCCTTTACAAACTGTGCTTTAAACAACAGCAATTTTTTGTTGATAAACAAAAAAGCTGCAGGCACAGCCCACAGCTTTTGTTTGTGATTATCAAGTAAAATCAGTGCATAAAGCGATCGATTACATTAAGTGCTACTACAAGCAATGCAAAGCCAACTGCAAGGAACTTTGTCCAGCGAGCAAGCTTGCTGTTTAATGTACGAGCCTTATTCTTTGACAGGAATGTGTCAGCACCACCTGTTACTACACCTACACCCTTAGAGTTACCCTCTTGAAGAATAACTACGAATATCATAATGATTGCAAAAATTATAAGCACAGCACCTACAATATAGTCTACAACTGTCATAACGCTTCTGTCCTTTCTATAGTATTATATATTTTTGATTAAAGTCATTCATTTAGTAATGATACCACAAGTTTTTTCATTTTTCAACCCATACAACGCATTTTTAGTAATTTTATTTATCAGAATTATTGCCTGTTTTACGGGTGAATTTCTGCACTCTGCTACAGCAGGATTTTTGATTTATATAATTATAACGCTTGACTGCACCTTTAAACTGTTGTAAAATTAAACTAATTATATAGATAATACATAATTATTTTTACGAGGTTAGTTTATATGTTTAATAAGTTGAAAAATGGTTGTATATCTGGGGTTAAGTGCCTTGCAACTGGCTTTTTAAGCTATCTGCCCATGGCTGTGCTTGGCATTATACTGTGTTTTTCTGTTAAAGCTATTTTTGGTGCAGAGTATATTATGGTTGCGTTGGTATCGTTGCTGAGTATAAAGGGGCTTTTTAAAACCACACCTGATACAGCAAACTATATGAGGCACACAGTATATCTGCTGTTTATTGTGCTTATGGGTACGCTTGCAAGCCTGAATATTCTTGCCGGTTTATTTATAAACCTTATCCTTATATTTGCATTTGCGTTTATCTTTTGTGATAACTTTAAAGAGGGTAAGCTTTTTATGTTCAGCCTGCAGCTTTTGCTTATGCAATATCCTGGGCATATAACAGCAAATATGGTTTTACCAAGAATTTTAAGCTGTCTGCTGTGCATTGCTGTTGGTGGAGTATTCCTTACATTATTTAACAATATGTTCAGAAAGCGTAAGGATAACCAATATGTGCTTAATGCGTGTGATGAGATAGCCTTGAAGCTGAGAGGCCTGCTTGATGAAAACGCTAAGAGTAAGCTTGATTTATTTAATCTTACAACAAGCTTCTGCAAGCATGAATACGAAAAATTGCTTAATCAGGACTATCTGCTTGACGAGGCGACAAAGACTGATTTTCTTGCCCTTATGACCTTTGAGCAGATGAGTGACCTTATATATGACACACCTGCAAAGCTTGGCAAGCTTACAGAGCAGGATATAGAATATTTTGAGGAGCTTATCAAGTATTTTTCAAAGATAAAAACCCTGAAGCGTTTATCGATAAATCTGAGCAATTTTGTTGACGAATACAGCCTGAGTAACCCACAGCTTTCTTCATTGTGGAAAAAGTACATACTTACACTTGCCGGCTTTTTAAAGTACAGAGGTAAGCCTGTTACAAAGACAAGCGTAAAGGAAGCAATCGCATTCAGATATTCAGTGCTGAAAAAACGCTTTACAATTACATCGCTGAATTTCAGAAACGCTGTGCAGATGTCTGTGCTTGTTTCTGTATGCACTGCTATTGCCCAGCTGATTTCTGTATCTGACATTATACTTTGCCCTATTGCATTAATGGCAATTCTGGCAATGCCACACGACAAACGACTTAAATTTACATTTATAGGCTTTGCCGGCATAATAGCTGTGGCTGGCATTTACATGGTATCGCTAAGAGCTGTACCGTTTGAATTAAGAGTAACCGTTTCTATTATAGCTACTATTATATTGCTGGCTACAGTAAAAAATATTTTTGCTGTTATTGCGTTTTCAACACAGCTGCTGTCATGCGTATATTTTCAGCCAGCTGCTATAAGCCCTGAGGCTATGCTGAAGGTGATGTATTTAGTCTTTGCGTGTCTGTTTGGTTTGGTGCTTACTGAATTTGTATTTGCCACACCTAAGTCACAAAGATACAAGCTGCATACCATAGACCTTGCACAATTTGACTGGTCTGCAATGCACCAGCTTGAAAACTCAAGACTTGACGACCCACGCAAAAGCTACCTGTGCGAAATTATGTTTATACAGCACCTTATGGTTGAGCATATCAGCAACAGCTCGACAGCTAAGGTAGAAAGCAACAAAATAAGATATTCTGGTATGCTTTCATTCAACTGCGATTTACTCTCAGAAATCGCATACGCTCTTACAATTCTACGCCCAAGCAAGCTACCTAAGGATTGGGTTTTAGCTATGAAAAAGCGACTGACAAATATATTCTGAATATGATTAAAAGACCTGCAGCCA
>JAXJDU010000198.1:0-3076 GCA_036301785.1 Acutalibacteraceae bacterium
GTACCTACAAGGTAGCCTGTGATTCTTCTGATTCTCTCAAAACTGTGGTTGCCGTCACATTCGCTTCTTCCACATTTAGGGCAGGTATCACCGATAATACCTGTGTAGCCACAGCAAGGGTCACGGTCTACAGGGTGGTTGATTGAGCCATAGCCAATACCAGCTTCCTTCATAACATGAACAACCTTTTCAAATGCCTCAAGGTTTTCAGTAGGGTCACCGTCAAGCTCTATATAAGAGATATGACCACCGTTTGTAAGGTTGTGGTATGGTGCTTCAAGCTTAATTTTATCATATGCAGAAATTTTATAATGCACAGGAATATGGAAGCTGTTTGTGTAATACTCTCTGTCAGTAACTCCAGGGATTTTACCAAATCTCTTAGCGTCCATTCTTACAAATCTGCCAGATAAACCCTCGGCAGGTGTTGCAATAAGCGAGAAGTTAAGTCCGTGCTTCTCAGCAGCCTCGTCCATTCTCTTTCTCATGTAGCCTACAATCTCAAGACCAAGATTCTGTGCCTCACGGCTTTCACCATGATGTACACCAACAAGAGCCTTTAAGCATTCAGCCAGACCGATAAAGCCAAGTGTAAGTGTACCATGCTTCAGCACATCCTCAACACTGTCGTTTACACCAAGCTTATCGCTGTCAATCCATATACCCTGACCCATCAGGAAAGGATAGTTTCTTACAAGCTTAGAAGCCTGTATTTTGAATCTGTCAAGAAGCTGTTCAATTACAATGTCAATCTTTCTGTCTAATTGCTCATAGAAGAAATCTATGTTGCCGTTACTTAAAATTGCAAGTCTTGGCAGATTGATAGATGTAAAGCTCAGGTTACCTCTGCCGTTTACAATCTCTCTTGTAGGGTCATAATGGTTAGCCATAACTCTTGTTCTGCATCCCATATAAGCAGCCTCAGTTTCTGGACGACCCTCTTTATAATACTGTAAATTAAAAGGAGCATCAAGGAATGAGAAGTTAGGGAATAGTCTTTTAGCACTTACTCTGCAAGCCAGCTTGAATAAGTCATAGTTAGGGTCAGTGCTGTTGTAGTTTATACCGTCTTTAACCTTAAATATATGTATAGGGAAGATAGGTGTTTCACCGTTTCCTAAGCCAGCCTCTGTAGCAAGTAAAACATTCTTAGTAACCATTCTGCCCTCTGGTGTAGTGTCTGTACCATAGTTAATAGAGCTGAATGGAATCTGAGCACCTGCTCTTGAGTGCATAGTGTTAAGATTATGCACAAATGCCTCCATAGCTTGATAAACTGCACGGTCAGTTTCTGAATTAGCACGGGAATAAGCAAACTTCTGTAGCTTTGCAGCAATTTTTTCTCCATACTTTTCAGTAAGAAGTCTTAGCTCAGCCTCCATGTAAATCTCACCGTCATCAAGCTTCGGTGTTGCGTTAGTTTCAGCCTCGGCTGTATCAGCAATATTTATAATATCGTTAATTGCGTTTTCGTCCTCAATTAACAGCTCGGCAGCTCTTGATAGATTCTGTCTGTAAATTCTGCGATATGTCTTTGCAACGCCCTTAGCCATGCCGTAGTCAAAGTTAGGAATACTCTGGCCACCGTGCTGGTCATTCTGGTTGCTCTGAATAGCAATACAAGCCAGTGCAGAGTAGCTTGCGATATCGTTAGGCTCTCTTAAGAATCCGTGGCCGGTAGAAAAGCCCTTAGAAAAGAGCTTATCAATATCAATCTGACAGCAAGTAGTTGTCAGTGTTAAAAAGTCAAGGTCATGTATATGTATGTCGCCATTACGGTGTGCTTCTGCGTGTACAGGATTTAATATGTACATCTCATAAAACTGCTTAGCACCCTCAGAGCCGTACTTTAACATAGTACCCATAGCAGTATCGCCATCTATGTTGGCATTCTCACGCTTAACATCATTATCCTTGGCAGATTTAAATGTAAGGTCCTCGTAAGTCTTCATAAGCTTTGTGTTCATCTCACGAACACGAGTACGCTCTGCTCTATATAATATGTATTCCTTAGCAGTTCTGGCGTGACCACTCTCAATAAGCACTTTTTCTACTGTATCCTGTACCTGTTCAACAGTAGGAGTGTTGCTGCACTCTTTTTCTAAGGTTTCTCTAACCTTTTCGGCAAGCAATTCAGCAGCAGCGTAGTCATGGCCACCAACAGCCTTAGCTGCTTCAAAAATTGCATCTGTTATTTTCTTCAGATCAAATCTTACGCTTCGTCCATCTCGTTTTAAGATATATTCAATCATTAAAAGTAATCCTCCGTTCAATCGTAATTAATACTCTATAATATGTGTGTGCTGAAAAAGAAAACACAATATATAGTGTTTTCTTAGCACGCTATATAAGTATAGTTGAAAATATAGGAATAGTCAAGGTGTGTGCAGGTAGTTTCTGCAACAACTTTTAAAGGATAATTTTGTTGATAACAACAAAGTAAAAAAAGTTCAAAAAAGGTGTTGACAAACGCAGTCAAAAACGATATAATAACAAAGCTGTCGAAAATGACAGTAAAAAACACTGAAAACAAGATAAATTTTGAAGCGAAAATAGCTTTTCTGGTTGACTTTGATTAGTACAAACCAAAGCGAAAAAACTTCAAAAAAACTTGAAAAAAGTGTTGACAAATGAAACTTGATTTGATATAATAATCAAGCTGTCACGGAGAGCGACAACAAAATATGAAGTTTAAAATCGTTTTAAGTTGGTTCTGAAAGAACTGAAAAGAAACGAAAAAATAAATTTCAAAAAAGTGTTGACAAACAAAACTCAATGTGATATAATAACAAAGCTACTTGAAAGCGAAAAGCTGGAGAGAAGCGAACAGGACTTTGAAAATTAAACAACGCAAACAAGAAGACCCGTAATTACTTTGAGTGGTACAATAGCTCGCAAGAGAGATTGTGTACCAAAGGTTTACAGAAGTGAAGACAACACTACAAATGTCAAACGCTAAAAAGCGAACTTGAGAGCGTCAAGCTTTAAGATGATTTTAAGCCGAAAGGCTTTAGATACAATTATTTTAGAGAGTTTGATCCTGGCTCAGGATGAACGCTGGCGGCATGCCTAACAC
>JAXJDU010000199.1:0-3892 GCA_036301785.1 Acutalibacteraceae bacterium
AATATCAAAATCACAAGAATCAAGAGGTATGTCAGCAATCTCTTTTTCAGTATATGGTACAGCTTTTTCTAATATCTCCCGATATTTCTTTATTTCTTCTTCTGATAGTTCGTGAATGTTTGCAGATGTACTTGTTTTCATATCTTTTACCTAACTTTATTTAAAACATATTCTATGAAGTCATCGTTTAACTTTAAATTATATTTTTCAACATGATAAATTTCATCTGCATACCAGGTATATATCCCATCTGAAAACGCATTATTTATTTTATTCAATTCCTGATTAGTAAACCTATCTATAACGGGTTGGGAAGTATACGCAGATGGCTCTGAAAATGATTTCATATAGCTTAAAATCCGGGACTTGTTTTTTATTTCTGACGATAAGAAATTATCTGTAATTTCATCATCAGAAAGTTCCCAAACTGGCTTGTTTCTGATAAATTTCATGGGTGTCACTTCTTTCTGTTTTCGGGGTGAAATGATTTTAGAGTTCTTTCAGTATATTATCTGGTTTTAGTTTATTATAACATCTTTAATTGATTTTGCAACAGCTTGCATAGTGTTTTTATCACTAAGTTGACTGGAATCTGGTTTATAAAACATAAAAAAGACCTTTAGATGAAAAACATCTAAAGGTCTGAGTTAATTCTGGAAAAATAGGGGAGCAGTAATTATTCCCACTCTGTGATATTTGTTTGTTTCTCATTATTTCAGCTGTTAAAAATAACGAGTTTAAGCCACTTTCGGGGTGCTACTACTTGTATTTAAAATGGCTTTTTAAATTATCGTTACTTTTTTGTTACTCCTAAAATATAAAAAATAATAAAATAACTTTCAAAAACCTATTGACAAACACACGCAAAGCGTGTATAATATAATCAAAGGTTAGGAATAAGAAATCCCATGAATAAATAATAAAGGAGAAATCATTATGAAAAAGGAAATTATGGAACTGATAAATGCTAACGAGGGCACAGTAAGATTGAACGCCGTATCTTATCTAACACGCTGGACCGTGAACGCAATGGGTGAAAAGGTCGATATGTTAAGATTAGAGTTTGACAGTATTAACGGTGTTCGTTATTCAGTTTTTAAAAATGAGATTGTAGCTCGTGACTATAACGGCATAATTAAAGAGTGCGAGGCAATTACTAATGCTTTTTTCGCTGAGGTTGCAAGAAGTTTAACAAATAACCTAAAGGCGGGTTATAGAAATGTATAAACTATATATTGATGAAACCGCATACAACCGATTAAGGTTGTGGGCAGAGGAAAATAGAAGCCTTGTTAAAGGAGCAAAGCCGTATTTTAACAAGGCTGCGATTTATTTCAAGCAGAAGAGAATCTCTAATATCGTGCTTATCGCTGAAAAAATAAAAGTAGGTTATAAGTACAGTCTGCTGGATGAGTCTTCTCCGGTGGGAAAACTCGTGGCAAAGGGAAACATCATTCCCGATTGCACAGGCAACAATGATTTTAATTTGAGTGTTAAAATCAATAATATGCCCCATTTTATGCACGAAGCCATCCTCGATGACATAAAGAGACACGCAACAGCTTTGATTCACTCAAACGCTTTTATGTGGTACGGAAACATAACCAACCACAAAGAGCTTATCGCTCAAGGGAAAAACGATAAACACAATAAGATTATTGTATTTAAGGAATTTAATGATAGCTTGTACGCTGTTTCTACAAGTTATCACCGTTCTCCTGAAGGTGTATTTGAAGTCAGAGGACATTTCAGACATTACAAAGAAACTGGAAAAGTGATTTGGATTGACTCCTACCTGAAAGGAGTTGATAAGGATGGAGTTTAAAGAACTGCTTGAAAAATCAGGTATGAAGATGACTCAATTTAGCGAATACTTCGGAATCCCTTATAGGACTGTTCAAGATTGGAAAGCTGGTGTTCGCAAGTGCCCAGCATATGTACTTCAATTAATGTATTACAAGCTTGAAAACGAAAATAAAATAAATTTAAACAACCCCGAACCTATCAATTAAGGTTCGGGGCTTCTTCTTTTTAAACATCTTCAAAAACAGGTGTCAGCACTCGACTACCACAACTATAGTATTCTGTCATTGAAATTAATCTTTTCTTTAGTTTGTGACCAAATCCATCATTCACAATAACTACATCGCCGATGAAGTAATCAGTGTTATAGCTGAATATAACTCCGTCAACTATTCTTCCTTCTATATTTTCAGAAGTGCTGTTTTTTTCAACAAATTCCTTTTGTAACGGTGTCAATATCTTTGACACAGCTGTAGACGGTAAATCGCTGACATCGTAATCGCTGCAATCTCGATATAGCTCTCTTCGCTCAAGTCCAGCAGGTTCAGTGGGTACAGCTATAACTATGCTACCATTCATATCTTCACCAGAGCGAGCTATGCAGCAGTTATAGTGCGTGTTTGATTCGTTAAAGTATTCTGGCGTATGGAAGTTATCTAAATCAGGCGAAAATTCAACCTTATTCAAAACTCCTGTGCTTCTGTCCGTTCCCGAATGAATCGTGAAATCAAATCTTTGGTGTTCGAAATTAAGCTTAAAATAAAAGCCGAATTTATAAGTCTGCAATAAATTTTGAACAAAATTCAACAGGTTTTCGCCCTGCATGATGTGGTCGATGGTTTCGCTTTCAGGGAATGTACCGAGCACCACGCACGAAATCTTCCTTGAGCTCACGCTTGGGGAAGTCAGATTGTTGATAACAGCCTTTCTGGCTATGTTACAAACGCTGTCAGTTACAGTTGCGTTATATGCTATCACTCTTCGCTCAAGTATACATTCAGTTCCTCTGCCTTTAATAGTGACAATCGGGCATTTTCTTCCGTTATTATAACTGCTGGTAATATATATCGATTCTATGAGCATAGCTCTGTTGCTTGAATTTTTCTTGATAAAATAATCCACTTTTAAGATGTCGAGTAGCTCTTTATTGTACGGGATTTCAATTTGAAAATCATCACAGGCGTAATAATTTTCAGTCCAGATGATTGATTTACACGAACAGCTTTCAATCATGCCTATTAAATTGAAATTTAAATCGTAAACATATAATTCCATATTTCACCTCACACGAAATTGAAAGTTTCGTTATAAGAAATTCGTACCTCTAAAGAGCCTGTGCCAGACTCGAAGCCGCAATATAAAGAGTTGACGCTTCTTGCGCAAAGCTGTGGAAATTCAGAGCCATCGGCTCTGTTCGGCAGCACATTCACAGTGGTTAATGACGTACCTGCTGTATATGTCATTTGTGCAGATTTTTTTCCATTAACTGTACAAAGGTTAACAGTCGCACCGGCTGGCACCGTTATCGAAAATGATAGTTTTTTAGAGCCAATCCTAAAATAAGGGTTAATAACTGCATTTGAAGATGTGTTTTCAGCGGTAAGATTAAATCCACAAAGCTCTCCATTGTTTTTGACAACAGCCTTTACAGCTGATGAAGCTGTAACTGTAATTATTTCAGATTTTTTTGTATCTACTGAAATAAAAAAAGGACTTTCAGCAGATAAAACGATTTGCACCTTTTGATTATTCGAAAAAATATCCGGTTCAAATCGTTTAACGCAAGCGTTTGTATATAAGGTTCTTGAACCGTTATATATTAACATTTTAACAATTTCGCCAACTGGAAACAGGCTGTATAATTCCTCTCGTTTCTTTGAAGTAGGATTTTCTATTTTAACGGTAATATCAATCTCTCTTTGAGCTTGATTCACGCTATCTGTAACATAACCGGTTCCAGTTACATTATTTGATTTAGAAACCTCGACATCAGCTCCTAAGCCTGTAGCTCGTGTAACTGCAAAGCCCATATCGTTTAACCAGTGTTCCTGCCCACTTTTTTCTATACCAAATTCAACCATGCTAATTC
>JAXJDU010000200.1:0-3637 GCA_036301785.1 Acutalibacteraceae bacterium
AGGTGTTATAGGGGCAATGGTTGCTGTTTTGGTAACAGTGATTTTAATTATTGTTGTTATTAGTAATTTATAAGGGTTAATACCAGCCTTAACAGATAGTATCATGAATTAATTTTGAAGGGAAATTTTTATGCAAGGCTCAAACAACAATAATAATCAGTCTGGCTGGAGTAACGATAATTTATACTATAACCCGGAAAACGGATACACAGGCTGGAACAACGCAAATGGTTATCCACAAAGCGATTACACAGGTACAGGCTGGAATAATGCAGAAAATTATCAGCAGAATGATTATATGAACACAGGCTGGAATAATGCGGAAAATTATCCACCAAGCAATACCACAAATTCAGCCTCAGTAAATAGTTATAATCAACATGATTACAAATCTGCTCCTACAAGCAGAGCAGATTTAGAAAAGCTTTGTTCTGGCAACTTTAATGATTATAATCGTGCAGGCATGAAAAACAAAGCTACTCCGGCACAATTCTATGTAAATAACAGCTACGCTTCAAGTGGCTATACAATCCCTACCTCAGATATCGGTTGTAACTACAGCCCTGCATTTAGTAATCCTAACGCTGTGTTTATTAATACCAGTCCTGAAAAAGAAAAAATCCTGCTGCTGTTACCATTTGTGATAATAATTATCGGTACAGCAATTACTGCACTTATTAATGATTACAATGTAGCAAAGAATATGATGATTGTTATGGCTATTCCTGTTGTAAGTGTGATTGTTTTTCTGATTTTAAATCTTACTCTTATACCACGCATTAAAAGTAAGTTAAAAAAGAAGCTTTGTAATCACAAGATAACAGGCAAGGTTGTGGATATAAGATTCAACAGAGTGAACCACACCAATAAAAACTGCCGAAGATTTACGGCTATATATAAATATTCATATAAGGGTAAGGATTATTACCTCAACGGATATACAAGCGAATATGAGTATATAAAAGTAGGTACAGAGTTTGATGTTTATATAAATCCACGCAATCCAAAGCAGCATTATAATTTTATGCGTGAATCAGGTATGGACCAGGTAAACGCAATCAGTATTGCATTTATTATAGTTGTGTTGAGTGTAGTAGCCTGTGTGGCTGCCAGCTCTGGCTTTATGTAAGCTTACTTTGCTTGCACAGAAAGCTTGCAACTATATTTAAGATAAGGAATAATATTATGAATAATTTTGAAAATAAATATGGGTCTGATTTCAACAGCTCTCAGGAAAACAGCTGGGGTAACAGCTCTGCTGAAAGAAAGTTTCCAAGAACAATATGGGACGAAAAAAACGATGAACAGAGCAATAATATAAACCCTCCAACAGATTATAACGGTACACCATATCAGAATAATAATTATTATCAGGGTAACAGATATGCTGGTGGTAATCAGGGTTATAATCAGAATAATAATTTTACTTCCTACACCACGCAGAATAACAACAATGGTTACTATAACAACTATAACGGCAATTATAATCAGGGTGGTTATGGCTATAATGGTAATTATAATCAGAACGGATATAATGCAGGCTATAATCAGAATGGATATAACTATAACAACAATTACAATGGTGTCGGTAATTATAATCCTGATCCTGACAGATATACATATAATCACCAGAAAAAATTCTTTGGTGGAAAATTCCAGTATCCGATTCCATACACAGCGAATACAGTCTGTGTAGAGCCAAAGCGTGATAAGCTGGCTACTAAGCTGATAATTGCATTGATGCTGACAATGCCGATAGGTATTCTGCTGGTTATATTATCCTATGTATTGGCAGTTGTTTTTCTGACTGATGTTTTTATAAATATAGTACTGGCACTGATATCTGTTGCTTTTGTAGGCATATTGGTATCGTTAGTTGTAATACTTACGCTTGGTCCTGTTATGGAAGCAATATCAAAAAAACGTCACTGTAAGCTGAAGCTGAAGGGTGTTATAAGAGATGTGAGATACGATAAAACAAGTAAGGGTGCAAGAACATTTATACCTTTATACAGCTATGCTTACAACGGTAAGGAGTATTACTTTGAGGGTGCTGAAAGTATGTTTGAGAAATTTGAAACAGGCTCTGAAATTGAGCTATACATAAACGAAGCTGACCCTACACAGCAGTATGTGCCAGATGAGCAAAAAAGCATTGCTGCATATCATCTTGTAATGATTGGTCTGATATTGCTGGCATTTCTTATTACAGGTATTGCAGCCTATTGTGATTTTCATTAAACTTCAGGACCGAAGTGCTGTGTAAATTTTGCCAGCAAAACACACGGTTCTTAAACAGGTGTCAGCATAAAAATATGGAATTATAACTTATACTGAATACCATTTAAAATAAAGAGGTGAGATTTATGTCGTTTGTTCATTTACATGTGCATACTGAATACAGCCTGCTTGACGGTGCGTGCAGAATAAGCAGACTTATCGACACAGCAATAAATCATAATTCAAACGCTGTTGCAATTACCGACCACGGTAATATGTACGGTGCTGTTGATTTTTATAAGGAGGCTGTAAAAAAAGGAATAAAGCCTGTAATCGGCTGTGAGGTATATATGGCACCACGCAGTCGGTTTGATAAATCTACCGAGTACGACAGGCATAACTACCATCTTGTTTTGCTCTGTAAAAACAATACAGGCTATCAGAATTTAATACAGCTTGTGTCAAAAAGCTGGACAGAGGGCTTTTACAGTAAGCCACGAATAGATAAGGAGCTTTTAGAAAAGTACCACGAGGGCTTAATCTGTTTATCGGGCTGTTTGGCAGGAGAAATTCCTCAGAATCTTCTTCGTGGTGATTATACAAAGGCACGAGAGCTTGTAAATTATTATACAGGTCTTTTTGGCAAGGATGATTTTTATATCGAAATCCAGAACCATGGTATAAAAGAACAGCTTGTGGTCTTGCCACAGCTTATTCAGCTTGCAGAGGAAACAGGTGTACAGCTTGCAGCTACAAATGACTGTCATTATATAAATAAAGCAGACAGCGAAATTCATAATATTCTGCTTTGCATACAGACAAACCACACAATAAACGATGACGATAAAATGGAATTTCAGACAGAGGAATTTTATTTTAAAACAGAGGAAGAAATGCTTGCTCTGTTTTCGTCTGTGCCTCAGGCTGTAAGCAATACACAGCTTATAGCCGATAAATGTAATGTAAGCTTTGAATTCGGCAAAACAAAGCTGCCTCATTTTGATGTGCCTGACAATCAGGACCATTTTGAATATTTTAAAGAGCAATGCTTTAAGGGTTTGTACAGGCATTACGGTGATAATCCCGATAGGTCTGTAATCGATAGATTAGAGTACGAGCTTAAAATTGTCAATCAGATGGGCTATGTTGATTATTACCTTATTGTAAATGATTTTATCCAGTATGCAAAATCAAACGGCATACCAGTAGGCCCTGGCAGAGGCTCAGGTGCTGGCAGTCTGGCTGCATATTGTATAGGTATAACCGGTATAGACCCTATAAAATATAATCTTCTTTTCGAAAGATTCCTTAACCCGGAGCGTGTAAGTATGCCCGATTTTGATATCGATTTCTGTACTGAACGCAGGCAAGAGGTTATTGATTATGTTGTAAAAAAATATGGTGCAGACCATGTGGC
>JAXJDU010000201.1:0-1964 GCA_036301785.1 Acutalibacteraceae bacterium
ATTAGAATCATAATATCAAAAATCAAACAGCAGTTGCAGAGTTAATCTGACAGCTGCTGTTTTTTGCAATAATATAGCTTCATAACTGATTCTAAATACACTAATAAGCACGCTGTAGCATATTATATTAAAAAGCCTTATCAGATTTATAAAGAGGTGAAGTTTATGCAAAGGCAGTTTATTATGGTATCATCAATAACCTATGCAATGAAGGCTAAGGCAATTTTAAAGGATTACGGCATTTATGCAGATATAATAAAAACCCCTAAATACTCGCATAATGCCCGTTGCAGCTACAGCTTGATTATTTACAGAAACGCAGATAAAGCAATAGCATTGTTAAACAAAAATAATATAGAAATACTGGGCATAACACAGGAGGAAGGGCTATGATTTATTTAGATAACTCGGCAACTACTTTCCCTAAGCCTAAAGGTGTTTACAACGCAGTTAACAACGCTATGCAGAGCTTTGCTGCAAACCCTGGCAGAAGTGGGCATAAAATGTCGATTACAGCTGCCGAAAGAGTGTTTGAATGCAGACGGGCAGTTGCAAAGCTTTATAATATAGAGCAAACAGAAAATATAGTCTTTACACCAAATTGCACCTATGCACTTAACACCGTAATTAACGGATATTTAAAAGAAAACGACCATGTTGTAGTGTCACAGTATGAGCATAACTCGGTATTAAGACCACTTAAACAGCTTGAAAGCAAGGGTATAACCTATACTGCTGTAAAGGTAGAGTATGGAGATTCTGAAACTACGCTTAATAACTTCCGTAACGCAATCAACTCAAAAACAAGGCTGTTTGTTATAACACACGCTTCTAATGTAACTGGTGTTGTACTGCCGGTTTCAAGGCTGATTGCACTTGCACATCAGTATAATATCAAGGTGCTGGTAGACACAGCACAGTCATCTGGTGTGTTGCTGGTTGATGCTACTGCAATGAATATCGATTTTCTTGCAGCTGCAGGTCATAAGGGATTGTTTGGCCCTATGGGTACTGGTGTGCTGTATATTAAAAATCCAGACGAGATTTCTCCGTTGGTTTGTGGTGGTACAGGTAGTAGCTATCTTGAGATAAAACAGCCAGACCATATGCCGGATAAGTTTGAAAGTGGCACATGTAACCTTACTGGCATATGTGGACTTCTGGCTGGAGTTGAGTTTGTAAGAAATACAACCGTAGAAAAAATTTACCAGCACGAATTTACTCTGCTTCAAAGGTTATACGAGGGTTTGTCAGAAATTAAGTCTGTCAAGCTATATACACCATATCCCGAAACAGGCTTTCAGGTGCCTGTCTTATCCTTTAATATAAAGGATATTCACAGCGAAGAGGTAGCCGCACAGCTTAGTAAGAGCTACAGCATAGCAGTAAGAGCCGGCCTGCACTGTGCACCACTTGCTCATAAAGCTTTATGCACCGAAAACCAGGGTACTGTACGAGCTTCTCTGTCCTACTTCAATAACATTCAGCATATAAATGCTTTAGTAAAATCTGTCCAAAAAATTTCACGATAGAGATTGAAATTTATTTATAAAAATTTTTCTTTTTGGTAGTGTAAATTTTTCGTTTTTATGATACAATTTATATGTATAATTAAGACTAAATTGTATATATAAATGTTGATTAATACTTGTACTTATCTCTGTTTGAATACAGTAGAATTCGCTGGTGTATCCTGTAATTTTATTTTACACCTTAAGCAGAGGTCAGTATCAAAAAGGAATGAAAATAATGGAATCTGTTATATTGTGGTTTCAGTCCTTTTTATCTGTTATAAAAACCTTTCAGGTAAAAGATGCCGTAGATATTTTGTGCGTTACAGCTGTAATATATGCAGTTATTAAATTTGTAAGAGATACAAAGGCTGTTCAGCTTTTAAAGGGTGCAGTTTTATTTATTATAGTATATTTTATATCATCACTGTTTAACCTTACTATGTTTTCAAC
>JAXJDU010000202.1:0-6211 GCA_036301785.1 Acutalibacteraceae bacterium
GATAGAAGCAAACCGATACGATGAGTTTTATCTGAGAACTAAGCAGGAAAAAATGGGACATATACTTGATTTTGAATAAAATTAAAATATAAAGAAAGAAGGATTTTACAATGAACATTTTAGAAGGAAAGCTGATTGCAGAGGGATTGAAAATTGGTATAGTAGTAGGCAGATTTAACGAGTTTATAGGCTCAAAGCTGCTGGGTGGCTGTGTAGACGGCTTGGTTCGTCATGGTGTAAACGATGAGGATATCGATGTTGCATGGGTACCAGGTGCATTTGAAATTCCAGTAATCACAAAGAAAATGGCACAGAGCCATAAGTACGACGCTATCATCTGCTTGGGTGCAGTTATCAGAGGTGCAACTACTCATTATGATTATGTTTGTGCTGAAGTTTCTAAGGGCATTGCACAGGTTTCACTTGAAACAGGAATCCCAGTAATGTTTGGCGTAGTAACAACAGACACAATCCAGCAGGCAATTGAGCGTGCAGGTACAAAGGCAGGTAACAAGGGCTATGACTGTGCAGTAAGTGCGATAGAAATGGCAAACCTGCTGAAGAATATGTGATTAACATTTTTGTTAAGATTTATGACAGAGAACGAAGTAGTATTCGTTCTCTGTTTTTTTGTGTATTCAGAGTTATGTTTATTTTATCGGTTGAGCAAAGTTATCATTTTAAAAAAGGAATCAGCTTTGGTTTGGTGTGTTGTTTGCCAGAAAAAATCTGCTTGAAAATCCTATACAATATTAATAACGGGAATAGTATTAATCAAAAAATATACCGAAAGGAATTATATATTTTAAATGATATTTAGTATTATTTCTAAAATTATACTTGCCTGTGAAATGTTGTTGACAATGTAATTGCATATGTTAAAATATAGTAAGCTGGTTGTCAGTGGTTTGTTGAAGATGAGGGTTAACAATGAATATTGATAACAAGACAAAAAGCTTTTTATTAAGTGTACAAAAATATTTTTATGGGGGCAAAAGGATGAAAAAATTAATTACCTTTTTCTTAACAGCTGCAATGCTGTTAAGTGCTACAGCTTCTATGCCATTAAGTGCAGCTGCTGTAACAACAGATGTAGTTATAAGTGGTGATACATACACCGACCAGTATGGTAGCTGGACATACGAGCTTACAGCAGATGGTACTGGCTGCAAAATTACAAAATACGACAAAAGTAAGAAGGATATAGTAATACCTGGTGCAATAGATAATATTCCTGTTGTTGAAATTGGTAAGGATGTATTTAAAAATAATGATAGTCTTACCAGTGTAACCATTCCGGATAGTGTTTTGGTAATTGGTGACTATGCTTTTTACGATTGTGATAAACTGACAAGTATAACGATTCCAGATAGTGTTACAGCAATCAATAGTTATGCATTTTATGGCTGCGATACATTAGCTAGCGTAGTACTGTTTGATAATCTTGTAACAATTGGTAACTATGCGTTTTATAATTGTAGAATGCTTACAGAGATAACAATTCCTGATAGTGTTACAACAATTGGTGGTAATACATTCTCTAATTGTGTTATGTTGGCTAAGGTAACAATGGCTGACAGTGTTACATCACTTGGTGTTTCTGCATTCAATCAGTGTATAAGTCTGAACGATGTAAAGCTTTCTGAAAATATTACTGTCATAAATGCCTCAACATTTAATGGGTGTAGTAATCTGAAAAGCATAATAATTCCAGGCAATCTTACAAAAATTGGAGATAGTGCGTTTTTAGGATGTACCAGCCTGAACAATGTGGTAATACCAAATAAGGTTACAACAATTTCTAACTACGCTTTTCAGGGTTGCAGCAGCCTGAGTAATATTACAATCCCAAATAGTGTTACTAAAATTTTAAGTTATGCATTTAGAAATTGTACAGCTCTGGTAAATATATCTATTCCTGCAAGTGTTACTTCTGTATATCGTGATACATTTATAGGTTGTATTAACCTTGAGGCTGTAAATGTTTCGGCTGATAACCAGAAGTTTTCTTCTGTAGATGGAGTTTTATTCAATAAAGAAAAAACAGAACTGATTTTTTATCCTGCTGGAAAAATATCAGATAACTACACTGTTCCAGATAGTGTTACAAAAATTGCTACTAATGCGTTCGAAGCTTGTAATAGCTTGACTAATGTGACAATCCCAGGAAATGTTACTAGTATAGGTAGTAATGCGTTTTACAATTCAAATAGTCTTAAAAGTGTTACAATGTCATATGGTGTTAAAACTATCAATGCTTATGCATTCAGAAACTGTGAAAATCTTGAAAGTGTAACAATTCCAGAAAGTGTTACTCTTATTGATACTCAGACATTTTTTGGTTGTAGTAGCTTAGATGATGTAATAATCCCAGACAGTGTTACTGCAATAAATGGTAATGCGTTTAATGGATGTAGCAGCTTGCAGAATATTACAATTCCAGACAGTGTTAAATCTATAGGTCAGTCTGCATTCCAATCCTGTACAAGTCTGAAAAAGATAACACTTTCAAAAAATCTTGAGAGTATTCCTGTTAAGGCGTTTTCTGGTTGTACCAGTCTTAATACTATTAAAATTCCAGACAGTGTTACGAAAATCGATTCTCAGGCATTTGAGAACTGTACAGGGCTGGTAAGTATGACAATCCCAGACAGTGTTACATCAATAGGCAGCGAAGTGTTTAGAAATTGTACAAGCCTTGAAAGTGCAGTGCTTTCTGACAATGTAACAATTCTTAATTCTAATCTGTTTTCTGGCTGTAGAAGTCTTACAAATGTAACACTTCCAAAGAACGCCACTTCTATTGGTGATTATACATTTAATAACTGCAGCAGTCTGAAAAATGTAACAATTCCAGATGGTGTTACAACAATTGGTAACAATGCGTTTGATAAATGTACCAGCCTTGTAAGCATAGAGATACCAGACAGTGTTACAACATTAGAGACATATATGTTTAACGGATGTAGTGCATTAACAAGCGTAAAGCTTTCAAATAAGATGACAAATATCCCTGATCATACATTTTATAATTGTACCAGTCTGAAAAATGTAAACATTCCAGACAGTATTACAACAATCAGTGGCAATGTGTTTAATGGTTGTACAGGCTTAGAAAGCATGATAATTCCAGACAGTGTTACAGAAATTGGTAATTATGCATTTAATAACTGCAGCAGTCTGAAAAAAATAAAAATCTCTGATAATGTTGAGCAAATCGGCCGTGATACATTTAAAAATTGTATCAGTCTTACAAGAGTAAGACTGCCTAAGAATCTTACAACTGTTGGTCATTCAGCTTTTTATGGCTGTAAGAGCTTAAGCAAAATGACAATTCCAGAGAAGGTTACTTCTATAGAATATAATGCATTCAGAGATTGTGAAAAGCTTAACATTCCAGTAATTCCAGAGAGTGTTACTAAAATAGATAACTATGCATTTTATAATTGCAAGAGCCTTACTGATACATACTACACAGGTGACGAAAGCCAGTGGAGTAGTATCGCAATAACTGTTCATAACCCTTCTTTGTTAAATTCAACAATTCACTTTAATTCTCCAATGCCAGCAGAGGGTGATATAAACGGTGACTATAAGCTTGCTGTAGATGATGTTGTTTATGCACTTAAATATATAGTTGGCACTGCAGAGCTTGACAGCGAGCAGATAGAAAATGCAGATATCAGCTTTGATGATAATGTAACATTGATAGACGCTGTTATGCTTCAGAGAATGATCCTGGAGGGATAAATCTGATTATAAAAAATAAACAGTTGCAAAATAAAACCTGTTAATTTTCAGCTACCACCTGTTTAGGTGGTAGCTTTTTTGTGCTGAGGATTAAAATAATGGTACTTTTACTACTGTTTGTGCAAAACAGATAGATTAAATTGACATGGATATGTGTTAATGCTACAATATAACTGTTTAGTTGAATAGGTAAACAGTTAGAAATGCTGCAAATAATGTAGTGTTTCTTTAGTTTGAGGTTTTCTAAAATTTATAATGAGGTGTAGAAAAATGAAAAAGGCAATTTCGGTTATAATAGCCAGTGCAATGATTTTAAGCGTTACTTCTTCCATACCGTTAAGTGTGTCTGCTGTAGAAACAGAAAATGTTGCAAGTAGTTATTCAGTAACAGATGTAGGTGCATATATAGATGAGTATGGCGAATGGACATATGAGTTAGCTGATTATGGTAATGGCTATGCCTGCAGACTTGTACAGTACAAAGGAAATCAGCATAGTGTTAAAATTCCTGAAACAATAGCTGGTTATTCAGTAGCAGAAATCGGTGATTCTTTATTTGCAAATAACAGCAATATTACAGATGTAGTAATTCCTGAAAGTATTGTCTGGATTGGAGATTCTGCGTTTTCAAATTGTACTAATCTTGACAGAGTGTATTACACAGGTGATGATAATGGTTGGTTCAACATGCCAATATGTATGAACAACAACCCACTTTTAAGTGCAAGACTTTTTATAAATGCCAGCTTACAAAGTGATTACTTTGGTACATGGGTATACGAGGCTGTAAATGAGTATTCCTGTGTAATTACAGGCTATTTAGGAAATAAGAGTGATGTTGTAATACCAGACAAAATAGGTAATATGACTGTAACAGAAATTGCCGATTCAGCCTTTGCGAATCATAGCAACCTTAGCAGAATAGTAATTCCTGAAAGTATTACATTAATCAATACCGATGCATTTTTAAATTGTAATAATCTTAGTCAGGTGTATTATACTGGTGAACATCCTGAATGGTACAGTATAACTGGTTTGTTCTCACCGGGTAACGAGGCTCTTTCTATGGCAATGCTTAATGCAAATGTATGTGTTAAAACTGATGATTATGGTGCATGGATATATTCTGTAGAAACTCCAGAAAACACTTGTATGATTATGAACTATTTCGGAGATTCTGCAGATGTACAAATACCAGACGAAATAGATGGTATGCCAGTAACAACAATTTGGGAGTATGCTTTTGCAGATAAGAGTAATCTGACAAGTCTGATAATACCAAAAAATGTTACATATATTTTCGATTATGCGTTTTCAAACTGTAATAATATTCGCAATGTATACTACACTGCTGGTTATAATGAATACGATAATATTCATTTAGGCTATAACGGAAACGAGAGTGTTTTTTTTGCAGAGCCTCATGTTGATGTTAGTGTGAAAAATGATGCATGTGGCACATGGGTGTTTAAGCCAAGCATGCATATTCCAGACAGCTTATCGCTTATAGATTATTTTGGAAATGAGAGTAAGGTTGTAGTACCAGGCGAAATAGATAATAAGCCAGTAGCAGAGATTTCTGCCAATGCATTTGCAAGCAGCACTATGCTGAGAAAATTAGTGATTCCTAAGGGTGTGAAATCTATTGAAACAGGTGCATTTATAAATACTGCTCTTGATACAGTGTATTACGAAGGCGATTTGAGTGATTGGAATCGTGTGTCTATAGGTTGGGAAAATGATAAGCTTTTTAATGCCACAATTAATTTTAACACCTGTGTTAAAAATGATGCTTGTGGAACATGGATATGCGAAGAGACATATGAGTATGTTTGCATTACAGATTACTTCGGAAATGCTGATAAGGTAGTAGTGCCAAACGAAGTAGTGGGTAAGCCTGTTACAGAAATCGGTGCATATGTGTTTGCTGATAAAGACAATTTAACAAATATAATTATTCCAAAGAGTGTTAACAGAATACGAGAGTTTGCGTTTTCAGGTTGTAATAATATAAGAAATCTGTATTTTACCGGTGATTATAGCGAGTGGTGCAATATACTATGGTATGCGGGAAATGACGAAGTCAGAAATATGACACCTTATTGCGATGCAAATGTTGTAACTGATGAGTTTGGTACATGGGTATTTGATACATCATATGGTGATTTTGCCAGAATTATGGATTATTATGGCAATGCAAGCGAGCTTGTAATTCCAAGCGAAATAGATAATAAGCCAGTAGCAGAAATTGAAAGATATTTATTTGAGAACAACAGTAATCTTACAAGCATAATCATTCCTGACAGCATTCAGCGTATTGGAGAGTCTGCATTCTCAGGCTGTGATAACATTAACACCGTATACTACACTGGTAGTATGGATGAATGGCATAGAATAATGATTGAGCCTGACAATGATGTGGTGAGGGACATCTTTGTTATTTATGATACTCCGGTAAAAA
>JAXJDU010000203.1:0-1548 GCA_036301785.1 Acutalibacteraceae bacterium
GCATATCTGCTTTTCATCGCTTTTATAAACTTTGGATACTTACCATAGTAAACCTTAGCCATCATATTATTTTCCGGATTTTTCACATAACCCTTTGGTCTGGTAAGAATAACAAGATTCTTTGTATAGCCCATATTCTGAAAAGCTTTTAAAGGGATACTGTCGCATACTCCACCGTCAAGAAGCTTTAAACCGTCTACCTCTACAATCTGTGATACATAAGGCAACGAAGCTGAAGCTCGCAGATAATCCATATATTTACCCCTGAGGGTTTTACATCTTATATGCTCAGCCTTACCGGTTTCCAGATTGCTACAGGTTACATAGTATTCCATTTCTGATTTTTCAAAGGTATCATAATCAAAAGGGTCAATCTTATTTGGCAGCTGATTATACGCAAAATCTGTACCTACAACACTGCCTGTTGTAATTAACGAGTACAGACTCATATACTTTTTTTCTCTTGCCAGCTTTACATTATAACGGATATTTCTGCCGTATTGTCTTGAAACATAAGAGCAAGCATTTACTGCACCAGCTGATGTACCTATAATGCCATCTGGGAAAATGTTATTCTCAAGCAAAACATCCAGCACACCGGCACCGTAAATACCTCTTTTGCCTCCACCCTCCATAATTATTCCGGTTTTCACATTTCTAACCTCCTTACTATTACACTATAGCTGACAGCTACACCATATTAAACAGCTTGTGTATAGCCAACCAGTTATTATTAAAGTCAACCTTGCCCAGACCTATAAAGCTGTCCTCAAGCTTTACTCTGAGAATTTCACCATCGGCTAAATTTTTGATTCTTAATCGTGATAAATCAAGCTGTCCACCGTTACAGAATCTTTTCGCCTGTGGCTGTGACACATTGATTTGTCTGTATGGTGTGAATACACCCTCAACGCTATGCACATATTCTGAAAGCTTATTTTCATTTGCAAGCTCCTTAGCCTGCTCGATTGTAATAGCATCATCTGAGCTGAAGCCACAGGCATATGTACGGCACAGTGCTGTCATAACAGCACCACAGCCAAGCATATTGCCGATATCGTCAATTAAGGAACGGATATATGTACCCTTTGAGCAAGCTACAAGCAGCTTACCTGTACCCTCTGCCTCGTTAAAGCTTAACAATTTGAGAGTGCTTACAGTTACCTGTCTTTTCTCTCTTTCTACCTCTATACCCTGTCTTGCAAGCTCATAAAGTCTTTTGCCGTCCTTTTGCACTGCTGAATACATTGGTGGAAGCTGAAAAATATCGCCTGTAAACTCTGGCAACAGCTTTTCTATATCGGCTTCCGATATAGAAAAGGGCTTATTTTCTTTAACCGTACCCCAGATATCAAGAGTATCTGTGGTAATTCCCAGCTTGAACTCGGCTATATACTCCTTATCGCTGTCTGGCAAAAGAGATTGTGCCTTTGTTGCGTTGCCAAAAAGCAAGGGTAATACTCCTGTAGCCATAGGGTCAAGTGTGCCGGTATGACCTACCTTTTTAGTTTTAGCCACGCCACGCATTACTGCTACAACATCAAACGA
>JAXJDU010000204.1:0-4928 GCA_036301785.1 Acutalibacteraceae bacterium
GTGCAACTCTGACCGACAAATTCCAATTTATCTGCACAAAAACAGCAAGCCGTCGGCTAAGTCACATAATTTAAGGGCTGCCTCACTTTCATTAGTGAGGCAGCCCTTTTTTATTTAATAGCTATATTCATCATAATAATATTCATCTTCATAATACTCGTCTTCATATTCCTCTTCCTCGTCTTCCAAGGTATCTGAATAACCAGTATATGACGGTGCTTCTGTTGGTGGGTCGGTAGTAATTTCTTTGTTGTTAGAAACTACTGTTTCTTCACCGAATATATATTTAGCCAGCTTTGTACGCAACAGCTGCATATCTGTTATTTCAAGCACAGACTGCAAATTGTACCAGCTATATCTGTAGCAATCACCTGTTGGCAGGCTGAATTCTTCTATATCGTATGACAGATAGGTAAGCGAATTAGCAACCAGTGTTGTTATTTCGTCCTTTTTAAGGTTTGTTGTAACCATAGGGCCAATTTCACTTACTATTTTAACGATATCTGTAAGGGTTGCATTTTTGAAGTCATTCATCAGAGTTCTCATAAGATTTCTCTGTCGTGAGGTTCTGTCAAAGTCGTCACCGGCAACTACAAACTCAGGGTGCTCTTCATCTTCGTAGCCTCTGTTTCTTGCATACCACAACGCCTGTCTGCCGTTAAGGTGTACCTTACCCGGAGGTGCTGTAATTTCGTGTCTTTCCTCTGACTGCTTGTTGATAAATGTCTGCCAGTTGATGTAGTCAATCTCATCCTGTGTAAGATTTATATCAATACCACCAAGTGTGTCAATAATGCTCTTGAAGGTCTTGAAGTTTACAATAGCGTACCTGTCTATATCCACACCAAAGTTTGACTCTATTGTTTTAACAGAAAGCTCTGCACCACCCAGACTATACGCTGCATTAAGCTTTGCAAGACCGTACTCATTGCCTTCTTCGTCTGTTGTAGGTATATTTACCAGCATATCTCTCATAAAAGAGGTAATCTTAATCTTTTTATGGCGATTATCAATAGATAGCATTATCATTGTATCACTTCTGCCATAATCAGTAGTGCTGTCTACACCACTGTCCTCGCCGAATATCATAACATTAAGAATCATCGGGTCGTTAAGCAATTCGCCTGTAAACATATCAAGAGAAGTTTCACCACTGTGCAGGCTGCTGTTGTGCTTATTTCCTATTAAATCTCCCATAGGCTTGTAGATGAATGAATCTATTATATTATAATAGTAAATCATGCCACTACCCGATACCAGCAGAATCAGACACAGAAAGCATAACAAAATTGTTTTCCACAATGGTCTTCTCTTGTGTTTTTTAGCCTTAGCTCTTTTCTGTTGTCTTGCTTCTTGCCTTTTACCCTGTGGGGTATAAGAATAAATATCGTTGCTTCTATCAGCCAAAACAGATTCTCCTCTCTTATATTTTTAATAAAAAGTTTGTTGTTTAAATTATAACAATAATTATATCCAAGGTAAACCCAAAAACTGATTTTTTAAAACAAATCCACAGATTCTGTAGCTTTTAACACAAATGTGTTTTATAAAGCTGTATTTTGTGGTTGTTTTACAGCTCCCACTTAAACACCGTTTTAAATGGTGTGTCACGGTCTGTGGCAAACACACGGTGTATATCGTCAATACTTCTTACAGGTTCGTCCTCATGGATAATACTACCTAATCTTCTGCGTATACGCTGGGTTTGCATAAGTGCTACAGCGTCCTCGAAGTTCTTTTTACCCGAGCGGCTGCTGCCGACTATAGTAAGACCCTTTTCTAATATTGTTCGTGTATCTATAGGTATTTTATTCTCGCTTACACCCATAAGTAAAACAGTACCCTGTGGACGGATATGCTTTATTATGTCACATATTGCATCATAGCTACCCTCACCACCGGCACACTCAAAGGCATGGTCACACGCATAGTCCTCTGGCAAATCGTAGGCTACATAGGTTTTGTCTACAAACGAAAATCTTGCAAGCTTTCTTGGTCGTCTGCCGATAACAGTTATACGGGTTTTAGGCAGTCGCTCTCTTATTGTGCTTGCCACAACATATGCCAACGGGCCGTCACCTATAATTGCTATTTCGTCACGGTGACTATGTGCAAAGTTTATCATTCTTTCAACAGCATGAACAGCCACACTGTAAAACTCTGTAATACAGGCAATGTGTGGTGGAATACCAGTGTATGGCACTATTCTGTCCGGGTCTAAATCGACAAACTCACGCATAAAGCCGTCACTTGAGCTTGAAAGAAATTTTGACTGGTCGTCGTAATTTTCGTATATGTGGCTTAGCTTTCTTGTAGGTGTGTTAGGTATCATAACAACCTGCTGGCCTACCTTAAAGGTGCCTGTTTTATCCATTATTACCTCACCACAGCACTCGTGAATAAGTGCCATAGGTAGCTTTTCCATAAGCACCTTCATATCTCTCTGACCGTTATAATATCTCTGGTCTGCATGACATATAGACATATATTTAGGTCTTACCAACACCTTACCCTCTATGTTTACATCACAAAGCTTTGAGCATATAAACTGAGGGTTTGTAAGCTGATAAATATAATTAATCAATTTTTACTCCTCCGGCGATAACCTCTGCTATCTGGTAATCCTGTACAGTTGTAATTTTAATGTTAAGAGTTTCACCCTTTATAAGCTTAACTGGTACATTCTTCATAACACAGATTTTGCAGGCATCAGTAAGAATTTCCTTTTCTGTATCTGTAAGCTGTGCGTAAAGCTCCTTGAGCATTTTAACCTTGAATGATTGTGGAGTCTGACCCTGATACATAAGCTCTCTGTTAGGAATGTCAGATATTTCTTCTCCATCCTCTGAGCATACTATAGTATCTGTAGCAGGCACAACAGTGTCGCAGGCACCAAACTCAACGGCTGCGTCTATGTTTTCTTCTAATATTCTAAGTGTTACAAAAGGACGCACAGCGTCGTGTGTAACAATAATATCGTCATCATTCTCGCCAAAATCTCTTTTTATTTCGTCGATAATCTTAAATATAGTATCGTTTCTTGTTTCTCCACCTGGTGCAAGTCTTATTTTGTCTGCGTTGTAAACATCATATTTATCAAGCAGGTCATACATATAAGACATCCAGCTTGGGTGAATACCAAGATAAACTGCATCGAATCTGCTGCACGCAAGCATTTTTTCCAGTGTATGAATAATAATAGGTTTGTCATTCAGCATTAAAAACTGCTTTGGCATTGAAGAAACATGCATTCTTGTGCCAATGCCACCTGCCAATATCGCTCCGTAAATCATATTATATTAACCCTCCGTTAATTCTTCTTTTTGATATAAGGATTTTCAAATTCGTAACAGCTTTTTGTAAGGTCTACATATACCACATCGTGGTGTGGCTTTTGCTTGTCCACTGGTGGCAGTTTTTCGTATTCGCCAAAGGCTGTTTTCAAGTATATATCATATCCCACAGGAATCGGCATCTGCATACCCTCAAACTCTCTGTAAACTGCCGATTCAAATGCCTCTTTAGGGTATTCACATTGCATATAATGTGGCCCTGCACAAAGCTCTGTAATTTTACTGCACTCGCTTATAGGGTATTTACTCATCTGCTTCTGTGCTGTCTGCCATATTTTGGCTCTTATCTTTTTACCCCTGAATATACCCAGCAGAATTTTACTGCCCAAGGCAAGCACACCACCGTGGTTTTCTGGTACTATCTGTGCAAGAAACAATGAATAAATCAACGCCCATAGCTTCTGTATTTTTCTTTTAAAGCCATCAGGACAGCCATCAAGTGGAAAAACATCCATTACCAAGCCAAATGGTAAATCAAGATGTGCCTGATTTGCTTTTACATAGGTGTATTTTGTATCTATAATTGTGGTAAAAATATTCCCTGTAAAAATATCATCATTTGTTTTCAAGCAAAGGAATCTATCGTTATCTGAATATTTTGCCCAAAGCTCTGGAAGCTTTTCGTAGTCCTCTCGTGGCATAAAAATATCTATATCATCATCCCACGGGATGAATCCCTTATTTCTTAAAGAGCCTATGCAACAACCTCCACAAAAATAAAACAGTAAATTATGCTTGTCGCAAAACTCTTTAAAATATACAAGCGTGTCCAGCTCTTTTAACTGTAATTCTCTAAGCTGTTCGCTTGTAAATTCAACCGGTTTCATCTGATCGCTACTCCCCTCATTTATAGCTGATATATAAATATAAATCTTTATAGTCTGTTTTTATAGCAGGCTTTAACCTCTGCTATTCTTTGCTGTGCTTTTTCAAGCGTACCCTCTGATATTGGCTTATGTAATATTCCGACTACAGTGCCTATACCATAAACTATATGCAACGCAGGAAAAATAAACGGTAACAACGCAAAATAGCCACATCGTTTTTCGCTTTTAAGTGCATTCGATGTTATGTACAGGTCAAACAATAAATACATAGCAACAAGCGCAAGCAAAAACCACTTAAAGCCAAAAACTGCAAACAATGTGCATATCAGCAACGCCATTACAAATGCCATTGGCACAAAATGGAACAGTGAAAGGCACTTTGGGTAATTTTTAAGCGTAAGCCCTATCCAATAGCCGTTGCTGTATTTCTGGTTTATCATCTTTGGCAGGCTTGCCCTTATATACTGGTAAGATATTATATCTGGCATACAGCATATTTTATAGCCAGCCTCTGTTAAACGGTGATGGAACTCGTTGTCCTCGGTTCTGCCTAATGCCTCGTTAAAGCCACCAACCTCTGCAAAAACCTCTGCCCTGTATGCACCGTGGTAAATGCTGTTTATATACTGCTTGCTTTGCTGGATATTTCTATATTTGGCAAAGCTGCCACCAAACATACACTCCTCTGCTGCAAGCAATGTATTATCCCACGGCTTGTCCTGTACCGGCAGGGTTGGTCTGCCACCAC
>JAXJDU010000205.1:0-4074 GCA_036301785.1 Acutalibacteraceae bacterium
ACCACATAGTGGTTGGTTACGCAATCAATTTGCTTCGCAAATTGGTTGCATGACCCACCACCCTTTGAAAAGGCTGGACCTAAACTTTACGCTTTTTTCTCCCCAGGTGTGAGCGTTAGCTCACGCCTAAACTACAATTTATCTCAACAGCAACAACCCCCACCACACAAAGGCTTAAAGCTTTTGCATGGTGGGGGTAATACTTTTATTAAATTAATTCTTCTTTGGTAAGTCAAATTTGCAATACTGACCCAGATCCATAACCATAATATCGTGGCAGGTCTGGCGTTGCCATGGCAGTACAAGCTGTGTATAGTCACCGTAAAGGTAACGCAGATACTTGTCATACTCCTTTGGCACAGGGAATTTATAGCCTTCAAACTCCCATTCTATAGCCTCGTCTAAATAATACTTAGGGAAATCACCCTTATATATATTTCTGCCCATACCGTCATAAAGGTATTTAGTGTCACTTTTGTTAAACATATTAAACAGCTTATACTGCATCCATTCAGAAACAGGAATAGGTGTAATAGCCTTTAAAATATTAGCAAAGAATGACTGCACCTTATGACCGTTATCGGTTTTTCTTTTATTCCACTTATTGAATATCATAGACCTTACCAGCAGTGTAAATTGCAGGTGTAGCTTTCTGCCAAGCTTAGAATTTGCAGTATGGTCGTGAGAGAAAATATCAAACGCCAGACCGTTATTCATACCAGTATGTGACTTTGAATAATAGGTTGCATACATAGTATCGTTGATTCTGATTTTGGCAAACGGATAATGACAATGCTTGTCGGTATATGAGGTCTGTAAAAATAAGGTTGGTGGAAGCTCAGCCTGTGCAACCTTAAGGAATTTATCATAATCCTCTCGTAACATCATAATATCAGCGTCATCGTCCCAAGGTATAAAGCCATTATGACGGATAGCACCCAGCAATGTGCCACCACCAAGAAAATACTTTATATTATGCTTTTTGCAGATTCTGTCTACATCAAGCAGATAGCCCAGCAAAATACGCTGTATATTCTCCAGCTTGCCCTGATGTGAGCCCTGATACAAAAACATATCATTATTTTTGTAGCTTGTAACCATAAGCTGAATAATATCGTCCATTGTCACCTCTGGCTCAAAGCCATTAAGTGGCAACAGCTGGCAATTCATAGCCACACCAAAGTTAGGGTCTTTGCCCATATCAACAAGCTTTATTCTGCATTGCTCAGGATACAGGTCGTATATCTTTTCTGCAAGCATACCCGTTGAAATTGTAGAGTCCTTGCTTACAACATTATACTTAGCATTCTCTGGCAGCTTAACCATAGCCCAGAATAACGCATTTAAAAAGTCATTTATATATGTAAAGGAATATTTCTTCTGTGACCTTACAAGCTCAAACTCCTTACCCTCTGCAACAGCTAAGAATAAATCATAGAACAAATTATTGTCAAAGCCAGAACCAGCACCAAGCATAATACCACTGCGAAGTATAGTATATGAGTAGCCATGCTTTTTGCTGTAAATTCCTGTTAAGGCTTCAAGAGTCTGCAAAAGCTCTGCGTCGTAGCCACTGCCCTTTGTGATATCAAGTGTACCATACTCATTTTCAGATATATATATACCTCTGTCAACCTTACCATACACACGATAATCAGAAAACAGAATAAAGCTTTTTGCCTTTACCTTACCAGCAAAATCAAGGCTTTGCTTTATACGGTTAACCTCGTCCATAAAAAACAAAGGTGTACGCTCAACAGCCTTACTGCAACAGCCTGTATATATAAAATAGTCAGCCTCGTCTTTTATTTTGTCTATGTCCTCTGCAAGTCTGAAGGTAAAATCATCACGCTTTAATAACGCTGGAAAAATACCATTCAGCACAGATGTACTTTCGCCAACAAGTGTAATTTTAATATTAAGCTTTTGCAGGTCATTAAGGCCAAATAAAGAATACAGTACAGCTCTTGGAAAAAACTCCTGCGAGCCTGCAATATATACATTTTTATTTTTCAGCTTGTTATAAGGGTATTCCTTATGAGAAGCAACATGGCAAGCCCAATCAAGCTCATATTGCCCAAGTACCTTGTTAATTTCCATTACTTTCCTCGTTTATCAACTGTTTTGTAGCTCAACTATCTTAACTGCACGCTTAATACCCTCTGTAAGGTCTACATTTGCCTGCCAGCCAATAGAGTTAAGTCTTGTGCTGTCAAGTATTTCTGGTGTTGCACCCATTAAAGACAGCACTGGCTCCTTCTCGTCCTCTTTATTTGCAAAAGACAATGTAAGCCCTCTTTCAGGGAATGCCTCTACTGCACATTTTGCAAAATTTCTGATTGTAACATTTGAATGCTCAGCAGAAATATTATATGGGTAAACATCTCTGCCATCAAGCAATATTTTAAGCAGAGCTGTAGCTGTATCGGTAACATAGCAAAATGAACGGTAAGGTGCACCGGCACTCTTTAACAGAATACTCTGATTCTTTACTATATTAGCAATAAACTGTGCCCATACTCTGTCATCATCAAGACTTGAAGGACCATATATATAGCTTGGTCTTGCAATTTTAATGCTCATACCAAACTGCTTATTAAATGAAGCACACAAAGTTTCAGAAGCTCGCTTGCCCTGTGCATAGCAATTTTTGTATGATGTATGGTCAAGATAACCAATGTCAGTTTCTTCTATTTTCTCCTTGCCTGTGTGCAGTGTGCCGTAAACCTTTAAGCTTGAAACAAACAGAGTTACAGCGTCACAGCGTCTTGCATATTCAAGCACCTTGTATGTGCCTGTAAGGTTAGCGTCAATAGTACCCACAGGGTCATTCTCGAAAAAGTACGCACTTGCCTGACTTGCAGCGTGAATAACATAGTCAGCGTTATCCTCTATATTTATATCACTGCAAACATCCTGCACTACAACTTTTATATCGTCACGCTTCAAGGCATCCTCAAAGCGTTTTTCTGTTTTCTCTTTATTTCTTACAAGTGCAATAACCTTTATATTATCACTGTAAAGGTCATTTCTTATAAGCATAGCCATAGTAAGGTAATAGCCTATAAATCCACCTGCACCTGTAATAAGAATTGTCTTGTTTCTCAACTTTTCCCATGGCAGGTCTGAATCTGCCACTGTAAGAATATCGTTATAAATATACTCATGAATAAGAGTATTAATCTCATATGCCATAAAGTGAAGCCTCTCTTGCAAAGTTTTCGTAGCGTCTGTAGTAGTAATACGCTCTTAAAAATCTCATATCCTCTGGTGTAGTAACCTTGATATTATCTCTGTCACCTATAAAAATCTGCACAGCCTCACCCAACTCAATTAAAAGCTCAGAGCTTGAAATCGGGTTTGTAATACCACGCTTTTCAGCCTCGTCATGTGCCCACATAATTTTATTCATTGTGTAGCCCTGTGGTGCCTGTGTGATAAACATTTCACTTCGTGGCAGACTTTTAGAGCAGGTTTTTCCGTCTTTGCTTTCCAGCACAGAGTCAATACTACGTGTAACAGGTACAGCAGTTTCAAACTCTCTTGCTGTTTTAATGCAGTTAGAGATAAGCTCATCAGACAGCAATGGTCTTACACCGTCACAGATAAGCACAATATCGTCACCATTATTACCGGCATACTGCTGTGCAGCTAAAAGTCCGTTATGAATAGAGCCATGACCGTTTTCGCCACCAGGTACAATTTTTAACACCTTTGTAAGATTATACTTATTAACAAATTCACTAAGCTTCTCTATCCATGCCTCTAAACAGGCAATTACTATGTTGTCAACTTCATTATGAAACTGGAAGTTTTCTAATGTTCTTATAATAATCGGTTTACCGTCAACCTCCAAAAATTGCTTTGGAATTTCTACCGATTGCATTCTGGCACCAACACCACCTGCAAAAACTACTGCAGTTACCATAAAAATTCACTTACCTTTCCTAAATACTAACAAATTGTAGTTTGTCGGACTAACAACAAACTTTGATAGAGCAAAGCGTAAAGTTTAGGTCCACCCTTTTTAAAGGGTGGTGGGGTTAAGGGGTAAAACCCCTTATGGGATTTTAA
>JAXJDU010000206.1:0-6612 GCA_036301785.1 Acutalibacteraceae bacterium
GGGCAACGCCCTTAACGCCTAAAGATTATTAAAAATGCCTTTTAAAGGCATTTTTAGGATAAACTAGAAGTTAAAGGGCGTTGCCCTTTAAAATCCCACGAGGGGTGTCACCCCTCGACCCCACCACCCTTTAAAAAGGGTGGACCTAAACTTTACGCTTTTCTCTATCGAAGTTTGTTATTAACCCGACAAATTCCAATTTTTCCTACCCTATATAAAGAAAAAGCTTTAAGCACTCAAAGACAGAGTGCCTAAAGCCTGATGTGAATTATAAAGTTATAATCAAAATTAATTAATCAAAGAACTTTGAGTGTAGAGCAGAAACAGCTCTGTCTGCATCCTCAGCCTTGATAAGAACAGAAATTTTAATTTCACTTGTTGAAATCATCTGGATATTGATGTTTGAGTTATATAGTGCCTCGAACATTTTTGAAGCAAAGCCAGAGTGGCTCTCCATACCTGCACCTACGATTGAAACCTTTGCAACATCCTCGTCAAAGATAACCTTCTCTGCCTGTAGAGTTGGCATAAATGCTTCGATAACATTTTTAGCATCCTCAAGCTTATCCTTAGCTGTTGTAAATGCTATATCCTTTTTACCGTCACGACCTACTGACTGTAGGATAATGTCGATGTTTACATCCTTAGCAGCTAGCTTAGAGAACATCTTAAATGCAAGACCTGGCTCATCAGGTACACCTACAACTGAAATTCTTGCGATGTCTGTATCTTTTGCTACACCGCTGATTAACATTCTTTCCACGTTTGGGGCCTCCTTAACAATTGTTCCAGGTGCACAAGTATAACTTGAAAGCACCTCAAGTTCAAGATTATATTTTTTTGCAAGCTCAACACTTCTGTTGTGTAAAACCTGAGCACCCAGTGTTGCAAGCTCAAGCATCTCATCATAAGAAATCTCAGAAAGCTTCTTTGCATTCTCAATCTTTCTTGGGTCGGCAGTATAAACGCCTTCAACATCTGTGTAAATCTGACATAGATCAGCATTTAAAGCACAAGCAAGTGCAACAGCACTTGTATCTGAGCCACCACGGCCCAATGTAGAAACATCACCATAGCTTGTAATACCCTGGAAACCAGCTACTACAACAATGTTGTTTCTGTCCAGCTCTCTCTGCAATCTTTCAGAATCAATAGCTTTGATTCTTGCATTTGTATGAGCAGAAGATGTTTTAAATCCTGCCTGCCAGCCTAAAAGAGAAACAACTGGACAACCGATTCTTTCGATAGCCATTGCAAGCAAAGAAATTGAAATCTGCTCACCTGCAGCTAACAGCATATCCTTTTCTCTTTTTGAAGCATTAGGATTAATTTCCATTTGCTTTTCAATTAGGTCGTCTGTTGTATCGCCCTGTGCAGACACAACAACTACAACCTTGTTGCCTTTTTTATATGTGTCTGTTACTATGCGTGCTACATTATTAACACGCTCAGCATTTGCAACAGAACTACCACCAAATTTTTGTACTATAAGGCTCATCTGTGTAGCTCCTTTTCACTAAAAATTGTATTTAGCTTTGTATAAAACGCCAAATAACACTGTAAATAATTTTAATATTTTAACACACAAAAGTCAATGTGTAATTTAACAAATTGTTAATAATCAGTCCAGTATAATTTTAGCACCTTCGCTGTCTGCAGCAAGCACTTCAAAGCTCCAGCCAGTAAGACCCTTTTCTTCCAGAGCACTTATTGCATGATTTTTAAAATCGTCAGTGTGCTTGTCGTCTATAATTGCAATAATTGTAGGGCCAGCACCACTTACATAAGTACCATATGAGCCAAGCTCGTAGCTTGTGCGAAAAACTGTATCGTAGCCTTTTATCAATGACTTTCTGTATGGCTGATGAAGCTCATCCTGTACAGCAACTCTAAGATTTTCAAGAGAACCTGAAAACAGTGATGATGTCATAAGTGAAGAACGGGAAAGATTATAAACAGCCTGCTCTTTTGTATATGTTTTTGGCAAAACACCTCGTGCATACTCGGTGCTTAGCTCAAATGGTGGAATAAAAACTGCAAAACGAATATTTTCAGCAACTGGTACGCTTACGCTGTACACCTTGCCACCGTCTATAGCCGAAGTTACAAGACCACCCATAAGTGCAGGTGTAGTGTTATCTGGGTGTCCTTCTATTTCAGAAGCAAGATTTATTAAATCCTTTTTAGTCAAAGGATTACCCAAAAATCTGTTAGCACCGACAAGACCCGCAACAATACAAGCCGAGCTGCTGCCCAGTCCCCTGGTCATTGGTATGTTATTTTCCTGAATGATTTTTAAACCTGGCAGGGTTTTACCACATACCTTATACAGATATTCAGCAGACCAGTAAATAAGGTTGCTTTTATCTGTAGGTACGCTTATGTTATCCTTAGAGGATATAACGGTTTCGTCTGAAATTTCCATCCACACCTGATTATACATTGTAAGTGCAATACCCAGGCTATCAAAGCCTGAGCCTAAATTTGCACTTGTTGCAGGTATCTGAATTCTGATCATTATAGATCACCTATTCTGATTGTGTTAATTACCTCTACACCGTTTTCAGCAAGCTGTGCCAGCTTATCGTTAAACTCTTTTACTGTCATTGCGTTTGTAGTAAATGCGATTTCTGTTTCTGGTGCATTGTTACGCTGTAGCTTTGAAATTTCGCCAAATACAGACTGAGCAACCTTGATGTCACCGTTTGCTCTTACATACATTGCAGACACACTCTGCTCGTATGGCATTACATTGCTGCCATCACAGTCATCCCAGAATAGGTACTTTCTTGCTGAAATGTGCTTTACACAGTCTACAATATCAGCTACAACAGCACTTGCTGTTGGTAGCTTACCAGCACCCTTACCATAGAATACAACATCGCCTGTTGCGTCACCCTTAACAAGAATACCATTGAATACATCATCAATGCTTGACAGCTGACTGCTGTTGCTGATAAGCATAGGTGCAACAAAGATATCAAGCAGACCACTCTCTGTGTTCTTTACATCACCGATAAGCTTAATTACGCCACCCCAACGCTCTGCGTACTCAACATCCTCAAGAGAAATATTTGTAATACCCTCTGTGTGGATATTATCTGGGTAAACATGCTTGCCAAAAGCAAGTGAAGCAAGAATACAGATTTTTCTGCAAGCGTCATGACCCTCAACATCAGCAGATGGGTCACGCTCTGCATAGCCTAGCTGCTGTGCAAGAGCCAGAGCGTCTTTGAATGACATAGACTCTGTAATCATCTTTGTAAGAATAAAGTTTGTAGTACCGTTAAGAATACCAGCAATTTCGTCTACCTCGTTTGCAACAAGACAGTTGTTAAGTGGACGGATTATTGGAATACCACCACCAACGCTTGCTTCAAACAAGAAGTTTACATTATGCTCTTTTGCTATAGCAAGAAGCTCTGCACCCTTTTTAGCAACAAGCTCTTTGTTAGAAGTAACAACGCTTTTGCCAGCCTCCAGACAACGCTTAACAAAATCGAATGCTGGGTTTACACCACCCATAACCTCTGCTACAACTTTAATTTCGTCGTCGTTTACTATGTCGTTAAAATCCTTTGTGAATTTGTCGGCATAAGATAATTCAGGAAACTCTCTTAAATCAAGAATACGCTTAATGTTAATTTCCTTATAAACCTTTTTCTTCAGACTTTCGTTATGTGTCAGCAGGATTTCAGCAACACCTGAACCTACAACACCGTGTCCCATAATTGCAACTTGTACCATTTTGCACCTCTCAAAATATAATTATATTTAAATTTCTTTATTAAACTTTATTAAAACTAAGCCACTACTGTAGTGTCGCTACTGTCGGTAGTAGTATCTCCTCCAGAAACATCTGAGCTTGCACTGTTGTCTGTGGTAGTATCATCGCTTGTTGTGTTATCTGAAGAATCATCAGTACCACTGTCATCTACAACATAGTCATCATCGCTATCATCTGTATAGCTGTCGTCTGTATAGTCATCTGAAGAAGAATCGCTTGATGAATCGTCTGAGTAATCCTCGTCCTCGTCCTCATCCTCATCTTCATCCTCATCATCCTCATAGGAATCAGCATAATCATCGTAATCATCTGCATCGTATGAATAATAGCTGCCATGAGCACCATTACAGTATTCTGGAATGTTATCCTTCTTATAATAGCCTGTAAAGCTCTTTGAGCAATAATAGCTTGCCAGCAAGCCTGTGCTTGCACAGTATTTATGCTCTTCAAGTGAATCGTCAAGCTTATATTCCTTACTTTCCTTATCACTCAGATAATGCTCCATCAGATCGTGGAATATATCAACGGCAGCATTAAATGTAGCCTGTGACAATGAAGCTGGAGTATCGTAACCGGTCCATACTGCACATGTAGCATATGGTGACAAGCCACAGAACCAGTGGTCCTTACCACCGTCAGTTGTACCTGTTTTACCAAGAATATCCCAGCCGTAGATTCTTGCTCTACCAGCACTTGTATGTGCAGGGTTGTTGTTAACTACATTATAGTTAAGCTCTCTGTTCATAATTGTAGCTGTCTGAGTAGAATATGCCTTTATAGGAATCTGCTCTCTGTGGTCGATAATAACATTACCCTCGGCATCCTCTACATAGTAATATGTGTAAGAATCGTAAATTTTACCACCGTTACCAATAAACTGATAAGCAGTAGCCATTTCTCTTACTGTAACACCACCATTAAGACCACCCAGTGACAACGCACCAAGGTTGTTAGCGTCTTCTGTAGACAGGTGTCTGAAATACATTTTATTGATAGCCTGATTATAGGCATTTTTCGCACCGACTAAATCCATTGTCTGAGCAGCTGTTGCGTTAGAAGAACGCTCGATTGCGTCTGGCAATGTAATCTCGCCAAGATAAGAACCATAAACATTGTTAGGGCCAGATCTGTAATAGCCGTCTGCTGTCATTTCCCACTTATCAATTGGCTGGTCCTTTACCATTGAAGAATAATGATATTTACCCTGCTCTATTGCAAGTGGATAAACAATCAAAGGTTTAATAGCAGAACCTGGCTGAAGGCTTGCAAGGTTTGCTCTGTCCCAAACAAGCATCTGTTCTTTTTTATCTCTGCCACCAACTGTTGCAAGCACACGACCATCAAGTGATGTCATAACCATTGCAATTTCGCAGTTAGGGTCATATGGAGTATAGAAATTCTGAATATACTCCTCGCAATACTCCTGAAACTCAAGGTCCATTGCACTGTAAACCTTCAGACCACCTGAATAAATCTTATTAGTAGCAGACTCCTCACTGATACCAAGCTCCTCTACAAGCTCCTGCTGTAAATCTCTGATAAGAGCCTCCATATACCAGTTTGAGCTATAATCATCTGTCTGTGATTCCTTCTCTTCTTTTTCCTGCTCTTTGATATTATTCTCATAGCCGACAAAGGTCATAGTTTCTGACTCTTTCATAGCAGCGTTATACTCATCTCTTGTAATTCTGCCCTGACTGTACATCTGGTCCAGAACGGTATCTCTACGCTCTTTGTTAGCCTCTGGATATGCAAGTGGATTTAGTGCAGCAGGGTTTTGTGTAATACCTGCAATCGCAGCACATTCAGCAATACTACATTCGCTTATATCTTTTGCAAAATACAGATGAGCAGCAGCCTGAACACCCTGACAGCTACTACCATAGTTTACTATATTAAGGTAAGATTCCATAATCTCATCCTTAGTATATTCCTTTTCAAGATTTAACGCCTTGAAAATCTCGTTAAGCTTACGGGTAATACTAACCTCGTTTTTACCAGTGATATTTTTGATAAGCTGCTGAGTAATTGAAGAACCACCATAGCTTGAATCTGAAGCAAGGTTCAGAATCGCACCACCTGTTCTTATCCAGTCAACACCCTGGTGCTCGTAAAAACGCTTATCCTCAATCGCTATCTGGGCATTAACCATATGCTTCGGTATAGAATCAAGTCCTACCCAGATTCTGTTTTCTACGCCATGTAGTCTTGCATATTCTACAGGATTATTCTCTTCATCATATATATACACAAATGATGTCTGCTGTAGCTTTTCACTAGCTAGGTCTATACCTGTTGGCTGACAAGCAAGTCCGTACAGATAAAGGCATATAGCAGCAGCAACGATTATTCCCGAAAAAAACAGCACCATAAACAAAGTGGAAAAGGTTTTCCAGAATATTGAGAAAAATCCCTTTACACCTGCTACGGCAATACTACCCGGTGTAATCTGATTGTTGTATCGGTTTCTAATTTTCGCCATAAAAATCAAACCTCCATGATTTCGTAATTCACATCAATTATCATATATAAACATAAATACAACTTGTACTATTATAACACTATACCTAATAAAAGAAAACCCTTTTTACTGAAAAGTTAATTTTTTTATAAATTTATCAATATTTTCAGAAATGCTTGTTTTTTATATGTTTTTTTGTTACAAATACTTTAATCCATAATAATGGTAAATAAATTGTAGTTTATGTGACTGCTTCGCAGTCACATAAAGACACGCACAAACCAAAACTTAAAGTTTGGGTAAAGCCTTTTTAAAGGCTTTTGGGGTCGAGGGGTAACACCCCTCGTGGGATTTTAAAGGGCAA
>JAXJDU010000207.1:0-3598 GCA_036301785.1 Acutalibacteraceae bacterium
ACTGTATGATATATTTCCACTTCGTGAAAATATGATATAATATCCGTTCCTTAATATGCCGAAGGCATATATCATCGCACGAAGTGCGATATCATACCGTAGGTATATCACCCGTTCTCGAAGAACGGATATCATTGAAAAAACCTTATTTATCAAAAGATAAATAAGGTTTTTTCTGGTGCGGGTGAAGGGACTTGAACCCCCACGTCTGCTGACACTAGAACCTAAATCTAGCGCGTCTGCCAATTCCGCCACACCCGCGTGTGTTATTTATTTGTGTTCCTCAGTGGAACATTTAGAATTATACTACATACAGAAAGCTTTGTCAACACTTTTTTACAACTTTTTTTATTTTTTCAAACACGACACACTACTTTTTAGTATGCCGTGTTTGAAGATTATTTTCTTATAATCAATCCTGCTTATATGTGCTGAAAAACTCTGTAAGCTTCTCTGACGCTTTTTTTAGCTCTTCTACCTCTGGCAAGTAAACTATTCTGAAGTGGTCAGGTGTTTCTAAGTGGAAACCACCACCGTGAGTAAGAAGAATGTGCTGCTGCTTCAGAATATCAAGTACAAGCTTCTCGTCGTCCTTTACATTAAACTTCTTAATATCTATCTTTGGGAAGATGTAAAAGGCTGCTTCTGGTTTTGTTGCTGATACACCTGGGATAGAATTAAGAGCGTTATAAATAAAGTTTCTCTGCTCGTATACTCTGCCACCTGGTAAAAGCATTTTTTCAGTTTCTTCTGTTTCTGCCAAAGCCAGCTCAATGATTGACTGTGCTGGTACATTAGAACATAGTCGCATTGAAGATAACAGATTAAGACCCTCTATATAACCCTTGCATTTTGATTTATCGCCACACAGGCACATCCAGCCACAACGGTAGCCTGCAATCAGATGTGATTTAGATAAGCCGTTAAAGCTTACAACCATTAAATCTGGTGCTAATGAGGCAATTGCTGTATGCTCTTTACCGTCAAGTACAAGCCTGTCGTAAATCTCGTCTGCAAAAATAATAAGGTCATGCTCTCTTGCAAGGTCTACGATCTGCTGTAAAATCTCCTTTGGGTATAATGCACCTGTAGGATTATTTGGGTTGATTACAACAATACCCTTTGTTTTATCTGTGATTTTTCTGCGAATATCCTCGATATCAGGGTACCAGTTGGATTTTTCGTCACATAGATAATGTACAGCGTTACCACCTGCAAGAGTTACTGAAGCTGTCCATAAAGGATAATCAGGTGCAGGCACAAGCATTTCGTCACCATTATTCAGCAAGCCCTGCATAGACATTGTAATAAGCTCACTTACACCATTACCTGTGTAGATATCGTTTACAGTTACATTATGCATACCCTTTTTCTTGCAATACTCTGCAATAGCCATTCTGGCACTTAAAATACCCTTTGAATCAGAATAGCCCTCTGTATGCTCAAGACTTTCTGTCATTTTATCAAGAATATTCTGTGGTGCTCTAAAACCAAAAACAGCAGGGTTTCCTATATTAAGCTTCAGAATTTCTTCGCCCTGTGCAATCATTCTGTTTGCTTCATCCATTACAGGGCCTCGTATATCATAGCATACATTATCCAGCTTTCGTGATTTTTCAAAAGTCCTCATCTTTACACCTACTCCTTTTTTATTTCATCATTTCATGCTAAACAGCTATAAAAACTTCACAAGTCAGCTTTATAGCGTTTAGTATCACCAAAATCCTTACTTATACTAAAATTGGTAATTGCAGATTGCTCTGCAATTACCATCAGCTACTATTATATCAAAATTATTTAATTTCGCAAATCCAGCCCTCTGGTGCTTCTATTTCGCCCTTTTGGATACCTGTTAATGTATCGTAAAGCTTCTGAGAAATTGGGCCCATTTTCTCCATACCACTTGGGAAGCATATTTCGTTACCATGGTCAACAATTTTACCTACTGGTGAAATTACTGCTGCTGTACCACATAGGCAACACTCTGCAAAATCCTTTAGCTCGTCAAGGTAAACCTCACGCTCCTCTGTTTCCAGACCAAGATAATCCTTAGCAACAGTCATCAGTGAGCGTCTTGTGATTGATGGTAGAATACTGTTTGATTTTGGTGTAATAACCTTGTTATCCTTTGTGATAAACAGGAAGTTAGCTCCACCAGTTTCTTCTACCTTTGTTCTTGTTGTTGGGTCTAGGTACAGATTTTCATCGTAACCCTCTGCGTGTGCTGTTACAATAGCATGCAGGCTCATTGCATAGTTTAAGCCAGCCTTAACATTACCTGTACCGTGTGGTGCAGCTCTGTCAAAGTCACTAACCTTAATAGTAATAGGCTTTGCACCACCCTTAAAATATGGTCCTACTGGTGTTGAGAACACTCTGAACTGATATTCGTCAGCAGGCTTTACACCGATAACAGGGTTAATACCAAACATAAATGGTCTTATATATAATGTAGCACCTGAGCCATATGGTGGTACATATGCCTCGTTAGCTAAAACTACTGCCTTAACAGCCTCTACAAACTGCTCAGTTGGCAAAACAGGCATTTCCAGTCTTTTACAGGTATCTGCCATTCTCTGAGCGTTAAGGTCTGGTCTGAAGCACACAATTCTGCCGTCAGCAGTTGTATAAGCCTTTAAGCCCTCAAAGCATGTCTGAGCATACTGCAATACACAAGCACACTCGCTCATTGTAATTGTATCGTCCTCAGTAAGTGTGCCATTGTCCCACTCACCATTCTTATATGTTGCAACATATCTTTTGTCTGTTTTTCTGTATCCAAAGCCAATATTAGCCCAATCTAGATTTTTCTTTTCCATTATGTAAAACTCTCCTTTTGTAAATTACAGTTTATCAATACAAATCAGGTTTTTCGATAACCTCATTAATTTTTGTATTCAGAACCGATGCAGAGTAGGCTGGTGTGACTATACATATTGTATCAGCACCCTCTCCACTGCCGGCAACGCAAACCACAGGCTTACCATACTGTAACGCACCTGCGTCGTTAGCCATTAACGAAATTTCCACACAGACCTTTACGCCTTGCCCGAGCATACGCAATGAATCTGCGATAATTTGTACTGGGTACACACCTGAGTATTTATTAGAGATACCACGCTCACAGCCACTTAAAGCATGTGCTGCTGTGATTACCTGTACACCGTTTTCGATAAGCTCGTTGTAAATCTCGTTATCCATACCTGTTTCTCCTGGAGTATGAAAGCCGCAAACATTTCTTACAACTACAAGCTTACCGGTGTAATCGATATCTCTTATTACCTTTAGTGCAGACCTTGCTGTATTACCCGTTGTGGAAGCAAGACATATATCAAGCTCTCGCTCTTTTGCAAGCGTAACAGCTTTTTTTATAATCTCCATATCTCATTACTCCCATAAGCTATTATTGTGTCTTATACATTGTTTTAGTACCTTTGACACTGTTAAACTATATTATACACTTATTAGATAAAAAATGCTAGTAATTTAACAAGTTTTGTTGAAATTTTTTTAATTTGTAGTTTATCGGGGAGTTACGCACAAACCCAAACTTTAAGTTTGGGTAAAGCCTTTTCAAAGGCTTTTGGGACAAGGGCAA
>JAXJDU010000208.1:0-3338 GCA_036301785.1 Acutalibacteraceae bacterium
TACTGATAGAGAGTATTATCTTTTCATTTTTGCAGATAGCTATGATGACCTTATTAATAACCGTGGTATTGCTCTTAGTACACTCGGAAGCCCTAATTCCCTTATCAGAGAGATAGACCTGTATCAAAAATTGCAATGCCTACATAAGATGACTAATAAGAACACTATTATGTATAATGACGAAAACCTACCTAAACGAATATTGAGGGAAGACACTCAGGATAAGATAAATAAGCTAGGATATGATCCTTATCTTTTGGAGTCTTTACAGCCAAGAGGTGGTATTTCCTTTGATTTTAGTGACTGTGTTCAAACAGGTGATGGGTATGAAGTGTGTTTGTATATTTATGATTATCCAGGCAGTGTTGATAGGCATTGGTTGACTTACATAATGAACATATCTGGTGCTGTTACGACTATTGATTTGCAAACGGTGAATAAAGATGTTGTAAAGCGTAATCTTAATAGGTCTGTAAGTGAACAAAAGAGCCGATATACAACAGCTAAAAATGTAGAAGAAAGTATGGATGCAGAACGCAGATACAACGAGCTATTGACCTTGTATGAAAATATCGCCAATATGGGTGAGGTTGTCAAGAATATGGTTGCAAGAGTGTATTTGTCGGCACAAACGAGAGAAGCTTTAGAGGAGATTAAATACAATATAAAACACCATCTTGACGGCAACGAATATCAATGCTGTGTAAACCTTAATGAACAGGAATACGAATGGTGTTCAATGTTTCTTCCTAAGAAATTACAGGATAATTTATTTTTCCTGAACAAAAGAGAAGGTCAACCTCTTACAAGTGAGAATATCGCAGTAGGCGATCCATTCCATTTCACTTCGTTAAATGACAAGTACGGCTCATTATATGGACACACCTCCAGTTCGCATATATCAGGAAATATATTGCTTGACGTTTTTCATGTATCAAGCTTGAGAACTTCTTATAACGCTATTATTATGGGATTTATGGGTATGGGTAAATCTACTCTACTAAAAAAAGCGATAAGAGATAGAGTAGCTAGAGGTGACTTTGTTCGTGTAATGGATGTAGTAGGCGATTTTCGTTATATGTGCAAGGAGCTAGGAGGATATATAATCACGCTTGATGGTTCAAGTGGAATTATTAATCCGTTACATATATACGCAACAATGGATACTGAGGAACAAAGCTTTGCAATGCATATGAATAAACTGAAAAATATATTTGTGTTTATGTCACCTGAAAGCTCACAGGCAGAGCAAATGTATTTTGAAAAGCTGGTAATGGGTTTGTATGTGCAGTGCAAGATTATTCCAGAAAACAGAGTTGTAAAAAATATACAGGTTACTGAATTACCAAATGATGTGTACCCGATTTTAAGTGATTTGCTAGCATACGCAAAGATTGAATATGACAAAGAAGTAGAAACAGATACAAGAATTATGTGTAGCCATATTATCTTAGTTTTAGAAAAAATGATAACTACCTACGGTAAAATCTTTAACGGTCATACATCTATTACAGATTTAATTAATGCTCAGTTTGTAGTTTATGATATAGCTTCGTTAGCTCATTTGGATTCATCGGTTTACGATGCACAGTTGTTTTCAGCGTTGTCTTTATGCTGGGCAAATGCTGTTAAGGTTGGTGGTAAATCAAAGCAGATGTATGAAGATGGCTTGATAGGCTTGGATGAAATAACTCATTTTATGCTGGTTATTGATGAGTCGCATAAAACCATTAATACTAGCAAGCCGTATGCAGTAGACCAGGTGCTTGTATATGCCAGAGAAGGTAGAAAGTATTTTTCAGGAATATGGTTGGCGTCTCAATCTGTTAATGACTTTATGCCAGATGGCACTAACATTGCTGGTGTGGAGCAGATAAAGACACTATTTGGTTTGTCTCAGTATAAGTTTATATTCAAACAGGATGCAGCCTTTATGGATAAGCTTATAAAAGTTTTTGGAAATAATCTGACAGAAACAGAAATCTCTCAAATACCTATTCTTGAAAAGGGAGAATGTGTAATGAGTACAGGAGCAGAAAATTTAATTTTTAAAGTATCTTGTACAGATGAAGAATTAGCCATGTTCAAAGGTGGCGTTTGATTTAAAATCATCCTATTCAGTCAAAAATGCTGTGTAGGATGATTACTAAATTAATATAAGAGGTGAAATGCTTTGAATAAAATAGAATTTGAAGAAGAATTGATGAAGGAAAATCTATATCTTATCTATTGTAATGGTACAGAGAAAAAATACAATCCAAATTTATTTATAACTACAAAGGTAGAAAAGAACAGTTTTGGTTGCTTGCATATAAAAGATAAATGGTACTGTTATGTTACTGGAGCAGATGGTTCTATACGATGTGAAAAGAATTTTAAATCCGAAGATGATGCATATAATCATTTAATGAATTATGTGAAGTCCAAAGCAAGCGAGTATAAAAATAGTGCTGAGAACAAAGAGATAGAAAAAATAATGAATAAGCTTGGGTGTACTGAAATGCAGGCACGAATGTTATATTTTAAGAGAAATAACAGTGAGTAAAATCCGTTGGGAAAGAGGGTGAGTGCAGTGAACGAAGAATATGGCGATTTATCTAAAGCAGCCAAGGGAACAGGACAAGCATTGAGGCTTGGTAAAAGTGCAGTTCAAGGAACAGGAAAGGTTGTTAAGGGTGGAAAGAAGGCCGCAAAAAAATCAGGAGAGTTATTAGGCAAAATTACGAAATATTTAGTTTCTACATTGGGTGTTGGTACTTTTTTAATGATTATAGTGCTTGTACTTTTAGCTGCTGCTGTTGGTGGTGCGGCAATGTCGCTATTAGGTCAAGCGTATGAGGAAGATAGTGATACATCTGTTGATATTACAACATTTGAAACCAATACAGCATTACATTCATTAGCTAGGTCCTTCGAGTCAACAGCCACAAGAAAAGTTGTTGGTGATTATTTCACCCCATTAAGCGAATGGCAGAATACATATCCACGACCTGCTGATTGGTGTTCAGCGTATGTAGGTTCTTTAATGAAGCAAACAGGAATAGATTTAGCAGAATATTTTTGGAAACCATACCCACAAGAATGGTATAACACACTTGCTGATAATGGAAAAATAAAACACTATTCAGAAGCACACGCTGGAGACCTTATATTTTATGCCAATCATGTTGGAATACTCGTAGATGTAAATAAGAGCTCTGGTTATTATTTAGTTTCGAGTGATTCGATGGACGAAACCTATGGTAATTATGTTGTTAAATCTCATCAGATTACAGAATATGATATTCTAGGAGTTCTTCCTATGCCGAAAACTACTGACAGTCAGTTTACTATTAGAA
>JAXJDU010000209.1:0-3859 GCA_036301785.1 Acutalibacteraceae bacterium
CTGTGAAAGCAGGTTAGAAAGCATACCACCTGGAACCTCATACATCAATGCTCTTGTGTCTGTAGCAAGCATTGTCTGGTCCAGCTGACCACTTTCGATGTACTTTTTACGGATACCCATAAAGTAATCACGGATTTCGTTAAGCAGCTTAAGGTCAAGACCAGTTGAGTATTCTGTACCGTCAAGAGCAGCAACCATTGACTCTGTAGGTGAGTGAGAAGTACCCAGAGCCAGTGGTGACATAGCTGTATCGATAATATCAGCACCACTCTCAATACCCTTCAGCAAGCACATTTCTGACAAGCCAGAGGTTGAGTGTGTGTGTATCTGAATTGGCAGGTCTGTAGTTTCTTTAAGTGCCTTAACAAGCTCTGCTGTTCTTGTAGGAGTAAGCAATGCAGCCATATCCTTTAAGCAGATAGAATCAGCACCAGCGTCTGCAATTCTCTTTGCGTATTCCTTGTAGTAGTCAGTTGTGAATACATCACCAACTGTGTAAGAAATAGCAACCTGTGCGTGTGAGCCCTCTTTTTTAGCTGCCTTAATAGCAGTTTTAAGGTTTTTAATATCATTAAGAGCGTCAAAAATACGGATGATATCCATACCGTTAGCAGCTGTTTTCTGTACAAAATACTCAAGTACATCGTCAGCATAATGACGGTAGCCAAGCATATTCTGACCTCTGAAAAGCATTTGTAGCTTTGTGTTAGGACATTTATCTCTGATTATACGAAGTCTTTCCCATGGGTCTTCGTTTAAGAATCTAAGGCAAGAGTCAAATGTAGCTCCACCCCAGCACTCCAGTGAATAAAATCCAACCTTATCAAGTTTCTCAAGAATTGGCAGCATATCGTCAATTGACATTCTTGTAGCAAACAAAGACTGGTGTGCATCACGAAGTACTGTTTCTGTAATTAGAATTTTCTTTTGTGGCATTTTAGCACATTCCTTTCGATGTTGGATTTAAATTATTTAATTGTAAGCAGTGTAGCACCAGAGTCTACATTCTGACCCTTTGAAGCAACAATGCTTTCTACTGTACCGTCTTTTGGACAGAAGATTTCGTTTTCCATCTTCATAGCCTCAAGAATAATCAGGCAGTCACCCTTTTTAACAGCCTGACCAGCTGATACCTTAATATCAAGTACAACACCTGGCATTGGAGCCTTTACAGGCTCACCAGAGCCAGCAGAAGCAGCAGGAGCAGGAGCAGCAGGAGCAACAGGAGCTGCTGCAACAGGGGCTGGGGCAGAGGCTACAGGAGCAGCACCTGCTCCGATTTCTTCTACCTGAACATCATAGCTTGTACCATTTACTGTTATTCTAAGATTTTTCATTTTCGTTCATCCTTTTTTATGTTAGATTTTATATAGTCAGATTATTAATATATCAGTTAATTGTGCTGTGCTTCTTAGGCATTGTTGTTACACGCTTGCCAGCAAGCATTTCCAGTGCTGAATATAGCTTAAAGCGAATGTCAGCCTCGGTAATAACATCGTTTACATAGCCGGCAGCAGCAGCCTTGAATGCAGTACACTCTTCTTTTTCGTACTGTGCTACAACCTTTGCACGCTCGTCCTTTGGAGCAGCCATTTTATCTGCCCACATAATAGCAGCACCGGTTACAGGAGCAAGTGGAGAGATAACTGCGTTGTCTAAAGCAAATGTAACATCAGCGTTTGCACCAGCACCAGCAACAGCAACATAGAATGCACCATAAGCCTTGCCTGTGATTACTGTAGCCTTTACTGTTGTAGCGTCTGCGTAAGCAGCAGTTACCTTTGTAGCCTCAGTTACACTTTCAAAGCCCTCGCTGTCTGCAAGTGTTACCACTGGAATTGCAAATGCATCGCAAAAACGAACAAAGCCTGCAATTTTAGCAGAGGAATCAGCGTCAAGCTTGCCACCCTTTGTAGCAACAAAGCCAGCAACTACGCCAGCAATTCTGCCAAGACCTGTTACAGCCTGTGTGCCATAAGCCTTTTTTAGCTCAACAAATGTATCTGCGTCTGTAATCTTCAGGATAGGGCACTTCTCGTTATCCACAGGCTCGTCAGCGTCCATAACAGGAGAAACGCTTAGATTGTTTGAAGGTAGAAGTGTGATAAGCTCCTTTGTCATTTCAATAGCCTGCTCGCTGTCTTTAGCTGTCAGGTGGCTTACACCCATTTTTGCTACAGAATCAGCAGAAGCGTTTTCGCCTGTAACGCTTAGTGAAAGCTCTGCCTTTTCTGACATAATTACAAAGTCTGCACTTGCAGCGTTTAAAGCACCTGTGCCAAGACAGCTGCCAAGAATTACAGAAATCTGTGGTACTACGCCAGAAAGCTTGCTTACGCTGTTAAGAACCATACCGTAAGAGCCAAGCATATCAATACCCTCAGAAAGCTTAGCACCCTTAGAGTCGTACATACCAACTACAGGAGTACCTGTTTTTTCTGCAAGCTCGTAAATTTTCTGTAGCTTTGCAGCGTGTGCCTTTGACATTGCACCACCACAAATCTCACTGTTCTGTGCAAAAGCATATACAGGGCAAGAGTTTACAGTACCATAGCCTGCGATAACCTCTGTTGGGTTACTACCCGACATTGTATAAGCATCAATTTGTGTAAAAGTACCCTCATCAAATAGGGCTGAAAGATTTTTATAAGCAGATGATTTTTCAATCTCTGCCTTTATTGCTGACAGATTTTCTGTTGCCATCTGTGTTCCTCCGTTCATAGTGAATAAAATTAAATAGATATATACATTTATTATAAGATATTTGCATAAAAACTACAAGTAAAAAAGAATACTGACAGTGAATTATAACTAAATATCCAAATTATCGCATAAAAATCGAGCGTAAATTGTACGATATGACATAGAATGTAAAAATATAAAACTTTTTGTTGTACAGTTTGTACTATATGCATTTTTGTAGTTATTATTTACAGCTTGCTGTGATTATAAACACTTAATAATAATCAACCTCTGTTGTATTTGTTGGTGCCTGCAAACGGTGTACCTCTTCCTTTGTAAGCTCTCGCCATGCACCAGACTTTAAGCCACCAAGCTTAACCTGTCCTATAGCAATACGCTTTAGTCGTGGTACTTCCAGACCAACCTTTTCACACATTTTTCTTATCTGACGATTTCTGCCCTCTCTCAGGATAATCTCAAGCACACATCTGCCTTCCTGTCGTTGTACAACATGTATTTCGCAAGGTGCTGTTTTTCTGCCGTCTATAACCATGCCACTGCTCATTTCTACCAGCTGCTCCTCTGTAATAGCTGGTCTGACAGTAACACGATAAACCTTGTAAACATGCTTTGATGGGTGAGTAACCTTGTTTGCAAAGTCACCGTCATTTGTCATAAGCAACAAGCCCTCAGAATCTCTGTCCAGTCTGCCAACAGGGTAGACTCTTGCAGGAATATCCTTAACAAGCTCGGCAACGCACTTTCTGTCAAGCTCGTCGCTCATAGTTGTTACATAGCCTCGTGGCTTGTTTATCATGATATAATAACGCTTAGCCTTAGAATTTGTTGAAAGCTTTCTGCCCTTAACAGTTACCTTATCTCTTTGTGGGTTAACCTTGTCGCCGATTGTTGCAACTCTGCCGTTAACCTTTACTAAACCACTTGCAATCATTTCTTCTGACTTTCTTCGTGAGGCAATACCATTGTCTGCCATATACTTTTGCAGTCTTACCAATCCATTATTCTTCATTGCTTGTCCTTCTTTCCGGCTGTGCATTTTATGCCCTGCCTATTTAGTATTTTTATTATGTGTATTATAAATTGGAATTTGTCGGGAAGTTACGCACAAACCAAAACTTAAAGTTTGGGTAAAGCCTTTTTAAAGGCTTTTGGGTCA